>JAZPYY010000110.1:0-13208 GCA_045544375.1 Shuttleworthella sp. | reverse complement strand
TCCCACGGGCATCCTGCCCGGGAGAAAGCCCAAAATGCCAAACCTAAACATTCACCGCCAACAGCTCACATGCTCCTTCCACATGCAGCACCCGTCTTCCGCTGCGCACAAACACACACTCTCCTGCCTGCACCGTCATCTCTTCGTCTCCCGTGGCCAGCCGACAGCTGCCGGACAGCAGCACGATGGCCTTAAAGGAAGCCTCATCCATCAGGATCTGCTCTTCCTCGGGAATGACGTAGCGCATGCATTCAAAGTACTTGCACCGGGCGATGAGCTGCCGCCGGGACGTACCGAAATCTTCCATCCGCCCTGCGCCGGCCAGATCCGGCATGGAGGGCTTGGTGTTGGCCACGTCTAAGGCCTTCTGCAGATGCAGCGGCCGTTTCTGTCCGTTGGCGTCCACCCGGTCGTAGTCATAAACCCGGTAGGTGGTATCCGAATTCTGCTGAATCTCGCAGATCAGGATGCCTTCGCCGATGGCGTGCAAAGTTCCGGCAGGCACGTAAATCACGTCGCCGGCATGCACTTCAATGCGGTTTAACAGCTCCGTAATCCGGTTTTCGCGGATGGCCTCCATCAGTTCTTCGCGGGTGCATTCCTGCTTTAAGCCGCAGTAAATGTGGGCGCCTTCCGCTGCGTCTAACACGTACCAGAACTCGTTTTTGCCGAATTCGTTTTCGTGGGTAAAGGCGTAGTCGTCCTCCGGATGCACCTGCACCGACAGAGGCCGGGCCGCGTCAATGAGCTTGATCAGGATGGGGAACCGGTCAAAGGTGCGGCTTTTCCATCCGCTGACAAAAGGATACCGTTCCACAAACTGATCGAAGGGCATGCCATCGAAGGGACCGCCGGCGATGACGCTGGGTCCTGCCGGATGAGCCGAAAGTTCCCAGGATTCCGCCGTGATCTCGTAGGGCGTGTTTTTCCCCAGCTGATCCCGCAGCCGCTGCCCGCCCCAGAGATAGTCCTTGAACTCGGGCTGCATGCGGTAAAGGGCCGGCAGATCCCGCTGGCGGCGGATCGCCGGATCCTGTTCCTCTTCCTGGGCGGCGTGACGGATATCGGTTTCGTCGATCTCGGCACCGGTATCCACCTCAATGGCGATCACGGGCTCGTCCGTCTCGTTGTACAGCCGGTGCATCTGTCCGGGCAGGATGTTGATGCCGTCACCGTCCGACAGCAGCCGGATGCGGCCTTCCACCTCCACGGTCAGGGTGCCCGAAACCACAGAATAGTTTTCGTTGCGCAGTTCATGCAGATGCCGGCTGATGGAAGCGCCGGGGTAAATGGTCACCTTCCGCACCCGAAAGCCCGGTTCCCGGCGAAGCACCTGGCGGGTGCCCCAGCTGCGGTACAGTTCGGGACTTTCGTCAAAGAAGGAAGCGTACTCATCATGATGATCCCGGATGAGATTCCGGATTTTATCCGCGCCGCTGCGGGCCGTGACATAAACCGCGTCGGAGGTGCTGACCACCAGGGTATCGGAAAGACCGCCGGTCACCACCAGGCGATCGGGACAGGTGTTGATGACCGTGGTGTTTTCGCAGCCGCCGGACAGCACCGGGCCGGAGGCCGTCTGGGTCTGTCCGCTGGTCATCAGATGCTCGTAGGCCGTGTAGTCGCTGACATCCTCCCAGTTGCCGGACAGAGGAATCATGGAAAGCAGGGGCTGGTTCTGCAGCACGGCTTCCTCAAAACTTTTGGGGCAGACGGTTCTCTTCTGCAGTGCTTCCATCAGCACCGACGCCCTTGCCAACGTCATGCCGCTGTTGACCCAGGTGTCGGGGTCAGAAAACAGCCGCCGGGCCTCTTCCTCCCCGGGCTTTTCCACAAAACGAACGGTGTCCGCCGAGGTGCGGGTGATGTAGCCGTAGGACGGAGAAATGTGCTCCGGACGCACGCCGAAGAGACAGATCCGTCCCTTTTCCGCCAGGGCCCGGGCCTGATACACCGCCGTGCTGTAATCCTCTGAATCCATGAGCAGATCCGCCGGCAGGATGAAAACCAGTTCCTTTGGATCAATCTGATCCAGAGCCAGGCGCACCGCCGGCGCCGTTCCCCCGGCTTCCTGTTCCCGAAGGATCTTTAAGGGAAGGCCGGAAAAAGGCATCAGCTGGCCTTCCGCCACCAGCGCCAGGTTTTCCTGTGTCACCACCAGAAACTCGTCGCAGAAGGGCAGATTGCGGGTGACGGTCTCCTGAAACAGAGACCGATCCCCGTGAAAATTTAAAAACTGTTTAGGGTAGCCCTTTCGGGACAGCGGCCAGAGCCGGTCACCGATGCCCCCCGCCAGCAGGATACATTTCATAACTTCTTTTCACTCATTTTTTCACAGTGCCAGCAGCGCCTCACCCAGGATTCGTTCCCGCTCCTTTGCGTCCTCTAGAGACGTTCCCCGCACGCCGAAGTAAAACTTGATCTTCGGTTCCGTTCCGGAGGGGCGCACGCAGGCCCAGGCGCCGTCTTCCAGTTCAAAATAAAGCACGTTGGAGGTGGGCAGATTGGTGGGCGTCTGCGCGCCGGTGGCGGCGTCCGTCCGGACACCGGCCTTGTAATCCCGCAGGGCCAGCACCTTGGTGCCTCCCAGGGTCTTCGGGCTTTTCGTCCGCACCCGCTCTAAGACCGCCGCGATTTCCGCAGCGCCTTCCGGTCCCTTTTTCGTCATGGATCGGGCGCCCTCGCGGTAATAGCCGTAGCGGTCGTACAGGGAAAGCATGGCCTCCCACAGGGTCAGCCCCTGGGCCTTGTACCAGGCCGCTGCCTCGCACAGAAGCATCACCGCCGCGCAGCCGTCCTTGTCCCGGGCATGATCCCCGGCCAGGCAGCCGTAGCTTTCTTCCAATCCGAAGACAAAGGACAGCGGTTTCGCCGGATCGATGCCCGGCGCAGCCCAGGCGTTGGGAAGGGATCCCAGCATGTCGGCGGGAATGGTGCCATCCTCAAAATGACGCATCAGCTCGCCGATGAACTTAAAGCCGGTGAGGGTTTCCATCCAGGAAACCCCGTTGGCCTCGGCCACGGCCTTGCCCATATCGGTGGTTACGATGGTTTCGGCGATCACCGGATTGTCCGGCAATGTGCCGGCTGCCCGGCGCTCCCGAAGGAGATAATCCTCCACCAGCACCCCGAACATGTTTCCGGTAAAGGGGATGTAGGTGTGGGTTCCGTCCGGCTGATTCTGCCGGCACCAGACGCCTAAGCGGTCCGCATCCGGATCGGTGGCCAGGACGATGTCGGCGCCTTCTTTTTCCGCTAAGGCCAGGGCCAGATCAAAGGCCTTGGGCTCCTCCGGATTGGGGAAGGGCAGGGTGGGGAAATTCCCGTCGGGCTCGGCCTGTTCCGGCACGATGTGCACCCGGTCAAAGCCCAGTTCCTTTAAAATCCGCTGCACCGGCCGCAGACCGGTTCCGTTTAGGGGCGTGTACACCACGCACAGATCCTTCGCCGCCTGCCGGATGATTTCCGGATGCACGCTGATCTTTTTTAAGGCCGCGATGTAGTCGTCTTCCACTGTTTCGGACACCACAGTCAGAAGGCCGGCTTTTTCCGCCTCCTGACGGGGCATCACTTTCACCCCGGTGCCCAGGCCGCTGTCCGCTGCCTGCTGCACCGCGCGCACCTTGGCGAGAATCTCCGCATCCTGGGGAGGCGTGATCTGGCAGCCGTCCGCCCAGTAAACCTTGTAGCCGTTGTACTCCCGGGGATTGTGGGACGCGGTCACCATCACCCCTGCCATAGCGCCTAAAGTGCGGATGGCAAAGGACACCTCCGGCACGGGACACAGCCGGCCAAACAGGTACACCCGGATACCATTGGCGCAGAGCACTTCCGCGGCCGCTTCGGCAAATTCCGGAGAACCGATGCGGGAATCGTAGCCGATCACCACGCCGGCTTCGGCGCCGCCCTGCTCCAACACTTCCTCCGCCAGTCCCTGGGAGGCCTCTCTAACCGTGATCACGTTCATGCGGTTGGTGCCCGCACCGATCACGCCGCGCATGCCGCCGGTGCCAAAGGACAGAGGCTGCCAGAAGCGGTCGGTGATCTCTTTTTCATCGCCGGCGATGGCAGAAAGTTCTTCCGATAAAGCCGCCGGAAGCGCCGGATCCGAAATCCAGGAGTCGTAGCGTTTTTTCGCAATTTCTGTATAATTCATCTATTTTCCCGTTCCTGCGTCTTTTCTTCCGCCACAAAGAACAGCGGCCGGTGTTTGGTTTCCAGATAGGTCTTTCCCAGATACTGCCCCAGAATGCCGATGGACAAAAGCTGCACCCCCGACACCAGCAGCAGGATACACACCATGGAGGGCCAGCCGGAGGTAGGATCGCCGAAGATCAGGGTGCGGATGATGATGAAGATGATGGCCGCAAAGGCCAGCACACAGAACAGCAGACCCAGCACCGACGAAATCACCAGCGGCGCCGTGGAGAAGGCGATGATGCCGTCCATGGCGTACAGGAACAGCTTGCCGAAGGACCATTTGGTCTCACCGGCGGCCCGTTCCACGTTTTCGTATTCCAGCCAGGTTTTGCGGAAACCCACCCAGCCGAAGATGCCCTTGGAGAAGCGGTTGTACTCTCCCATGGACAGGATGGCCGACACCACCTTGCGGTTCATCATCTGATAATCCCGGGCGCCGTCCACCACTTCGGTGTAGGAAATGCTGTTCATCAGCCGGTAGAACATGCGGGCGAACAGGGATCGGATGGGCGGTTCACCCTTCCGGCTGACCCGGCGGGTGCCCACACAGTCCACTTCCCCGGACCGCACCAAAGAAAGCATCTGGGAAAGCAGCGCCGGCGGATCCTGCAGATCCGCATCCATAATCACCACGTAATCGCCGCAGGCCTTCTGCAGACCGGCGTAGATGGCAGCTTCCTTGCCGAAGTTGCGGGAAAAGGAAACATAGTGCACCCGGGGATCGTTTTCCGCCAGCTTTCGAACCACGGAAAGCGTGGCGTCCGAAGAGCCGTCGTCAATAAACAGCATCTCGAAAGACACGCCGGACAGATCCGTTTCGGCCAGACCGCACACCGTATCGTAAAACACAGGCAGCGCCTCTTCCTCGTTGAAGGCAGGCACCACAATTGATAAAACAGGATTTTCAGACATACAAATTCTCCCAGACTCCGTTGGCTTTCAGGTCATCCTCGCAGCAGCCTTAAAAACAGGATCGATTTTGGCGGACCCAAAAAGCAACCGGTCCAAAGGTTTTTACGGCTGCAGTCCCCGGCCGAATCCGCAGGTTTTTACGGCTGCTGTCCCCGGCCGAAGGTATAAAAGGTCTCCCGATACACCTCAGGCATGCCCAGATCCAGAGAACGGCCCGCCGGACGCATGCCCGCCAGTCCGTATCGGGCGCGCACGGTATCCAAAGCGTCCGTCAGCTGGATCTCTCCGCCGCTTTCGGTGTGATGGGCAATGTTTTCCTCCAGCACGGCAAAGACTTCCGGAGTCAGCACATACTGGCCGAACACGGCGTAATACTTCTGCTCGCCCCGCTTTATTTTAACGCCCAGGTATTCACCGGCGTAATCCGGCGTGGGCTTTTCCACCATGCGGTCCACAGTCATCACCGTCTCCGCCGCGTCGTCCCAGGTGCCGTGAAGAATGCCGTAGTGATCCACGTCCTGACGGGGCACTTCCTGCAGGGCAACCAGGGCCTTTCCGGTTTCGGCGTAGGCGTCCATCACCTGGCGCATGCAGTTGCGGTTCTCAAAGGATTCGTAAACCGTGTCGCCCAAAAGCAGCAGCACCGGCTCTTCCATGGTAAAGTCCCGGCACTGATACACGGCGTGGCCGAAGCCGAGACGTTCTTTCTGCTCCACATAGGTAATCATACTGCGGAAGCGGGCCAGTTCCTTCTGGATCACCTTCTTCTCATCCGGCAGCTTCTGGTAATTGTCCGGCGCCAGGGGCGAGAAAAACTCGTCGTAGATTTCCTTCTCCCCGGGGCCCACCACCAGGCACACTTCCTCAATGCCCGCGTCGTACAGCTGCTCCATGAGGATCAGGATGGCCGGCTTTAACAGACCGTCCCGGTCCACCAACGGCATAAAGGCCTTATTGACCGCCTTGCTGGCGGGATACAGCCGGGTTCCGAAACCTGCCACCGGGATGATGGCCCGTTTCACCGTCTGTCCGGGACGCAGGGTCAGGGCAAAGGAAGGCATGCCCCGTTTTTCCAGCAGATAGGCGGACAGAGCTTCCCGATCCTCCGCCGACCGGCACAGAAACTGCACCGTTCCGTCGCCCTGGCTGCCCACGCCCTTGGCGCCGTAAATCCAGGGGCGGATCTGGGGATCCGACAGCACGGAATGCAGCACCGGAGCCGTCAGTTCTTCGGGACAGGCTGGCGCCACCTTGGCGTCAAACAGCGCCTGGGCTTCGTCCATCAACGCACCCAGTGCCTGGGCGTCTCCTGCGCGAAGCAGGTCCACGGCCTTAGAGACGATGGCCTGGTTTTCCACGCCTAAGGCGCTCTGCACCCCGGCCTCCAGGTCGTTTTCCGCAAAGGGATAGCACTTGTTTAAGTCGGCCAGAATCTTCACCGTGTCCTTGGCCGCCTTTAAATCAGCAATCAGCCAGTAGAAGGTGGTTCCCACCCGCAGGGGTGAAGAATCGCTTTCCATGCCGTCAAAATGCATCAGCACCGGCTTCACGCCGTAGGCGCAGGCCTGGTCTAAACGGCCGCACCGGGAAGGGGTGCGCTGCTCGCCCCGGAAGGCCACCTGCATCTCACCCTTCACGTTCATCTTCAGATGATACAGCTGGTTGAAGGCCCGGGCCACCAGCACGCAGATGGCTGCGGAGGAGGACAGACCGCTTTTGATGGGCAGGGTCATGTCCGTGATGGTAATCTCCACGCCGCCCACGCTGTAGTTGTCATTGATATAGGAAGCCACGCCGGCCACGTAGGAAAAGAAGCCGCCCTCCCGGGCGATGGACAGCAGTTTTTCCGTATCCATCTCGCATTCCAGGCGCTCGCCGTGATAAAAATCCAGATCGCTGGATACAATGAACCGGTCCGACTTTTTGGCCACTGCAAAAATGCCTTCCTCGGTGCCGGAAACAATCGCCCGGCCGGGGACAATCTTCGCGTTGATCATGCGGTTTAAGCCCGCCCAGTCACTGTGTTCCCCAAACAGGCACAGCCGTCCCGGGACAAATAAAGATATCTGTCTGTCTGTCATGGTTACTCCTTACAAAGCACGCCAAACCGGCGTTTTTCCGTCGGCGGTTTCACAGATTTTGGCGCCATCCGCTGCAAGCGGGGATGGCCAGTGGATGGGATTACAGGTCCATTTCGATTTTTCTTCCGGAATGAGAATACTGCCGGTAGCTGACGCCTGCCGCGTCAAACATCCGGCGGGAAGCGATCACGGAAGGGGTGTTGTGATACTTGTCATCCGCATAAATCACGGTGCGGATGCCCGCCTGGATAATGGCTTTCGCGCACTCGTTGCAGGGGAACAGGGAAACATACAGTTTCGCCCCCTCCAGACTTCCGCCCCGATAATTCAAGATCGCGTTCAGCTCACTGTGGGTGGTGTAGAAATACTTGTTCTCCAGGGGATCTCCCTCCCGGGCCCAGGGGAACACGTCATCCGAGCAGCCCATGGGAAAGCCGTTGTAGCCCATGGACAGGATCTTGTTGTCGGGGCTGACGATGCAGGCGCCGACCTGGGTGTTGGGGTCTTTCGACCGCATGCCGGACAGCTTCGCAACACCCATAAAATACTCGTCCCAGGTGATGTAATCCTTGCGTTTCTCCGTCATCTTCCTTTCCTCTTTCTATAACACTCCCACTTTAAAACCATCTTTCTGCGATTTCATGCCGGCCCTTTTTCAGGCTCTTTCCCGCAGGATCCGGATCCTTTTTCACGGGCATTAACCCATGCCCGGCATTTACATATTATCGAGATCCATCTGCAGTTCATTTAAACGGTCCGCCAGTTTCTGCACCGTGTTTTTCAGCAGTTCAAAGCACAGGCCGTAAGTCTGCAGGGTTCCGCCATAGGGATTTAAGATCTCCAGCTCGTCCCCCACAAAGGATGACAGCACGAAGGTGTTGTCCTCGGTGGCATTTTCCAGGGACGAAAGCAGCCGGGCGCGCTGGTCTTCCTCCATACAGAAGATCACCGTACCGTCCGTGATTTCCTCATCCGTAAGCTGCGCGGACATGTAATCGCTGCACTGAATTCCGTTGCTGATGAGCACCGCTTCCGCCTTCTGATTTAAAGGCTCGGGAAACTGCACCAGCCGCCCCCGGGCGAGAATCTCCGCCGGTGCACACAGCCACTTGCGCCGCAGAAGCTCCGCAGCCATGGGAGCACGGCTGATGCCGTGTCCGGAAACAAAAATGATTTTTCTGATAATACCCATAATCCGGCTGCCCCCTGCAGCCCGATAACACTCAAAAACAGATCTCCCCTTTGCCGGCCCTTCCCATATGAAAGAATCGGCGCTGTTGCAATGCGGCAGCGATGTCCGTCCCCGGTTTTACAGGGTGATCACCTGGTGACCGGCGGCTTTCAGCAGACGGTTCATGATGGCCTGCCCCATGCGCGGCGTATCAAAGCTTTCGGAATAAATATGGTCCACACCTGCCGCGTCCATTTCCCGCAGGGCGCCAAACAGCTGCCGGGCGATGGATTCTTCATCCGACCGGGCGCCCACCGGAATCACATGTCCCGTGGGATAGCGGTCCGCCGTCTCTTCCGTGGCAAGCACCCCGGTGCGCAGGCCGGCGGCTTCGTCCGCCGCGGTCCGGGAAATAATCTCTGCAATCACTGCCTCGGTGGGACCTTCCACCACCCACATCTGCCCCTTCGGCGCGTAATGGCGATAGCGCATGCCCGGCGCCTTAGGCGGCCCGGAGGCCGTTTCCGCAGACAGGTTGGGGTCGTAATCCACCCCGGAAAGCACGGAAAGAAGGGCTTCTTTGGTGATGTAACCCGGGCGGAGAATCATGGGCTGATCCTCGGTCAGGTCTACGATGGTGGACTCTAAGCCGATGGACACCGGCCCGCCGTCCACGATGCAGTCGATGCGGCCGTCCATATCCTCCCGCACATGAGCCGCAGTGGTGGGGGACGGGCGTCCCGACAGGTTGGCGCTGGGGGCGGCGATCAGACATCCGCTCTCCTTGATCAGCGCCCGGGCCACCGGATGGGACGGCAGCCGCACGGCCACAGTATCCAGGCCGCCGGTGGTGGTTTTCGGAACTGTCTCCTTCCGGGGAAGGATCATGGTCAGAGGACCGGGCCAGAAGGCTTCAGCCAGACGAAGGGCCTTGGCAGGCACCGTATCCGTCACCAGTGACAGCTGGGAAACCTCTGCAATGTGCACAATCAGCGGATTGTCCGAGGGACGTCCCTTAGCGGCGTAAATCCGCGCCGAGGCCTCAGGGTCAAAGGCATTCGCCCCCAGTCCGTACACGGTCTCGGTGGGAAAGGCCACCAGACCGCCTTTTCGTATGATTTCTGCCGGGAGATGAAGGGCCTCAGAAAGGTCCTGCCCCGGAGTGATTTTTATATGCTCTGTATTCATGGATTCTACTGCCCCAATGCCGCCTGAATCGTAGTCCACATGTTCTTCGGTTCCTGTCCCAGGCGCCAGAAGCAGACGCCTCCCAGGCCGTAATCTCTGGCCACGGAAATCTTTGCAGACAGGGAATCCTGCTCTTCCAGCCAGATGTGGTTGGTGCCGTCGCCATTCTCGTACTCGATGAAGAACTGCCGCTCTTCCTCCAGCCACTGGGCGTCGTCCCAGGAACGGCCGATGGAGGAAAGCAGACTGTTTTCTTCAGCAATGATCAGGGCCTTGGATGTGGTGTTGCCCGCGCTGTCCGTGGTCCAGATACGGGTGTAGAAGGGAACGCCCAAAACCACCTGCTCCGCCGGGGTCGTCTCCAGCACCGCCTCCGTGCCGTTTTTCACGAAGGGATAGGAAGCGCCCGAGCCCTCTTCGCCGCCGCCATAGTGTTCGTCATAGGCCATGAGGATGTGATAATCCACATATTTCGCCTGCTCGGCCCGGTTGTAATGGGCCGTGTATTCCGTGGGGACATAGTTGTCCACCGAAAGGATCAGTCCCGCTGCCTCGCAGCGCAGAGACAGTTCCCGGATCAGCTGGATGTAGCCGTCCCTCGCCGACTGGGGAACCGATTCCAGATCCACGTTGATACCGTCCAGGCCGCAGGAAGCCGCCTGAGTCATCAGGTTGTTCACCAGCGTATCCCGGGTGACGGAGGAATTTAAAATGCCCGCCGTATCCACCTCATACTGGATGTTGCTGACTAAGCCCCACACCTGCACGCCGCGGCTGTGACAGGTCTGCACGTAAGAACTGTCCGCAAAGCTTTCGATGCCGCCTGCGTTGTCGTTCATCAGAAACCAGGTGGGGATGATGACGTTGACGTTAGTGCCGTCTAAAAGGGAGGTTACGTTTCCGTTGGCGCCAAAGGACAGCACCTGCTGCCAGCCGGCCACCACCGGACCGTCCAGAAGTTTGTGGTTGTAGGTGCGCTGGGGCAGATGGGATTCCACCGTCACCTCCTGCTGATCCTTCAGCAGGGACGTGCGCACGCAGCCGATCACCGCGTCCGGGGTCAGCACCTTCGCCCAGTCGCCATAATCTTCCAGCAGGGAAACCTCGGCCCCCTCGGGTACCGTGGTTAACACGTCGCTTTTGATGCCGCCGAAGCGCCGGGCGGCTTCATCCTTGGAAAGCACCGCCGTGGTCTTCTGATAGCCCGCGGTTTCGATCACCACCCGGGCCGGCTCATCTGTGTGCAGATCAAAGACGGCGTCGGTGTAGAGGGAAACGAAATCCGACAGAAGCCAGACGCTTCCGTTGCTTTCCATCACCGCGGCCGCCGGCACTGTGCGGGTCTGCTCGCCCTCCAGCCAACTGCTTTCTCCGGCCACGGCCCGCACTAAAGATACGTCGGTGCAGTACCGCAGTTCCGTCGCCAGGGGGTCGTAGACGTAGCCGTCATCCAGACGATCCTTTACAAAGGAAAGATTCAGATACAGCTGATTTCCATTCACCCGGGCAAAGGGACCTTCGACGGATTCATCCTCCGGGGTTATATATTCGCCGTTTAAAATCACGGCGCAGTCCTCCGCATTGGAAAGAATGAAATACTCGGTCAGCGCCATCTTTGTCTTTGAAGGCGCAAACCGCCACTGGTATACCGCGAAGCCCGCTGCCCCCACCAGAAGCAGGGCAAACACCATCGCGCCCAGAGCCACACCAAAACCACTGTCTTTTTTCCGTTTACTCATATTGTCCGCATTCCTGTGTTTTAAATGGTTTATGCCGCCAAAAGGACTGATTCGAGCAGCTTCGCCCTTCGTGTTTCCACCGCGTTTTTGGCAGAATCGGTCTTTTGGTGTTTGAATCATAAATGATTAAGGTAACAACTGCAAAATGCACAGTTATGAATAGCATACCATAAATGGGAATCAGATGGGGAGAAATTTAGACGCCCGGAGACCATGGATCCCCGGGCGTATGCGCTTTTCTTTTTCAATTTTCATCTGCACAGAGCGGTGAATACTTCCAATAAGAATCAAACGGCAGCAGCGATGATGCATCGTTACGGCCTGGTTTTGTCAGAAACCGGACTCCCACCGCCTGTGCCAAAGTCCGGCTGCCTCCATCGGCAGCCGCTTATGCATAGGCAACCTCCAATCTTTTTCTGCAATGCACCGCATCCTGCGCATCGCGCTCATCAGATGGACGGCATAACCTGCCCACCCGAACATGCAGCATCCCGGCACCGGATTCCCTCCGGAACCATTTATAAACAGCAAACGTACGCAGGACTGCCCAAAGCCCGATTCTTCGTCAAACCGGCCGCAGGCATGGCGGGCGTTCTGCATCCAAAAAGCCCGCTTCGTGGTATAACAAGCGCAAGCGCTTGTTATCATGCGCGGTCGTCCGGTGTGCATAAAATGCCCACCGTCCTCGTCGCGGTTATGGTATATCTCCTTCACATTGTCTGATACGACATTCGTTATTACGCGGCAGATGACCATCATCCGGCCGCAGGCAGCAAATCAAACGGCGCAAAAGCCTTCAGGGAACGGTGGGCAGATCCCATGCCCGGGGTGCGGCAGATAAATACGTCAAAGACGCAACGACCCTCCAGGTTTGCCGCAAAGAATGGTTAAAAAGATTTGATATGGCGTCCGGCAGTGAATTTCGCCGGCGCAGTTTTCATTGTAGGCATCTCAAAGGAAAACTCAATAGATTTTAGAAAAAGTTTAGGTTTTTTAGAAAAAGTTTAGGTTTGCAGTTTGCAGTTTCCTCCGCTATAATTCGGGTATGATCTTGAAAAAACTCAACGAAAACCAAATACAATGCATTCTGACAGCGGAAGAGCTGCAGGCCGAACACGTGCGCTTCTTAGACCTGGTCCGAGGCACACCGCCTGCGCGCGCCATGATCGACAAGGTGCTGCGCTGGGCGTTTCTGAAGTTTGACTACAATCTGCAGGGTATGCCCTTCCGCATTGAAGCCATGCCCGTGCATCAGGGCAAGGTGCTGGTGCGCATTACCCGGGTGTCCATGGAAGAAGCCGCCGCAGGAGGAGCGCCTGCTGCCCGGCAGGATGAGGACGAAGAAGACGACCTTCCCGTACGTCCCATTGCGCCCAAGCCCGTGGAGACACCGATTCTTTATCCCGGTGCATCGGCCTTCGAATTCGATTCCCACGAACCGCTGCCCGACGAGCCGCTGCTGTGGAACTTCCCATCCCTGGCCGACCTGATGGCCGCGGTGGAAATGCTTTCCCCGCTGCCGGATCTGCCCAGCGCCCTGTACAAGGACGATCGACTGGGCGGCTACATGCTGATTTTGTGGCAGTTTCCGGCGGAGTTCACCGCCGACGACGCCAACCGCTTCTGCGAACTGCTGTCGGAATACGCCTTCCGCTACATTCCCCAGCCCGGGTTCGCCACCCACGCCGCCGAGCACATGACACCGATCATTGAAGAAAACGCTCTGGCGAAAATCGAAAAGGCAAGTCAAGCCTGAATCAAATGGGGCCGTCTCTTTTGATATGCTACCTCCAAGTAGGACACTGAAATACAAAACCTACTTGGGGGTATTTCTATGTCCAGGAAAAGCAAGATTGATCCGGTTTTGAAAGTGGAACTGGTGGAAATGTATCTCAGGGATGAGATTGGTATCCGGGA
>JAZPYY010000109.1:0-43480 GCA_045544375.1 Shuttleworthella sp. | reverse complement strand
AAAACAAGGGACTGCTCTGCTTTCGCAGCAGCGGGCCGAAGGCAAAATCCGCCTCGCCGTATGCCGGCAGGGATTCGCCTTCCTGCGCCGGCCGAACCCGCATCAGCGGGTAATACTTTCCGTCCTCGCAGATCAGATCCTCCGCCAGGAACAGGTAACCCTGTTCCCACAGAAAGCGCCGGAAGGCACCCACGTCCGACTGGGGCGCTAAAACCAGCTGTTCGGCTTCTCGGGCGATTTGGCTTCCCTCCGCCAGAATCCGCTGCATCAGAGGACCGCCCATACCGGCGATGATGATGCAGTCTGCTTCCCGGGCTGCCAGGCCCGACAGACCGTCCGCTAAACGAAGATGGATCTGCCCGGAAAGCCCGGCTTCCGCCACGTTCTTTTTCGCAGCTGACAGAGGCCCGGGACGCAGGTCGCAGGCGATGACGCTCTGGGCCTTTTTCTGCCCCACCAGAAGGATGGACAGATATCCGTGGTCGCAGCCGATGTCCGCTGCCGTTTTGCAGGGAGCGCACAGGTCAGCAATGGCCGAAAGCCGCAGAAAACGCTCCTTTAAAAGGTCTACATTCTGCTGCATCCGTCTTTACTCCAGATAATCCTTCAGCTTGCGGCTGCGGCTGGGATGACGCAGCTTGCGCAGGGCCTTTGCTTCGATCTGACGGATACGCTCACGGGTAACGTTGAATTCCTTACCCACTTCCTCTAAGGTGCGGCCGCGGCCGTCCTCTAAACCGAAGCGCAGGATCAGCACCTTGCGTTCCCGTTCGGTTAAGGTTTCAAGCACTTCGTTCAGCTGCTCTTTTAACAGGGTGTAGGTGGCAGCTTCCGCCGGCACCGGCACGTTTTCGTCCTGGATGAAGTCCCCTAAGTGGGAATCTTCCTCTTCGCCGATGGGGGTTTCCAAAGACACCGGCTCCTGGGAAATCTTTAAAATCTCCCGGACGCGGTCTTCGGAAATGTCCATCTCCCGGGCGATTTCTTCCGGAGTGGGTTCGCGGCCGAGCTCCTGCAGCAGCTGACGGGAAATGCGCATCAGTTTGTTGATGGTCTCCACCATGTGCACCGGAATGCGGATGGTACGGGCCTGGTCCGCAATGGCGCGGGTGATGGCCTGACGGATCCACCAGGTGGCGTAGGTGGAGAACTTGTATCCCTTGGTGTAGTCGAATTTTTCCACTGCCTTGATCAGGCCCAAGTTGCCTTCCTGAATCAGATCCAGAAACTGCATGCCGCGGCCGGTGTACTTCTTGGCAATGCTGACCACCAGACGAAGGTTGGCTTCGGACAGGCGCTTTTTCGCCTCGTCCCCATCGTCGATCACCGGCTCCAGCTTTTTGATTTCTTCGATCATCGGCTCCGCTTCATCTTCGCTCATTTCCCGTAAGGTTTCACGGTACAGATCCACCTTTTCCTGGGCAGCGTTGCCGGCTTCCATGCGCTGGGCCAGCTCGATTTCCTCGTCCGCCGTCAGCAGGGACACCTTGCCGATGTCCTTTAAGTACATGCGCACCGGATCCTCGGTGCCCACGCCGTCCGGAACCGTCAGATCGCTGTAGTCGATCTCCACTTCCACATCAATGGGGGCATCCTCGTCGATGATGTCGTCCTCGGCTAAGAGTTCCTCGTCGGTTAAGAGTTCTTCCTCTTCCACGTTGCTCATGCGCAGCACGTCGATACCGTTCTGGGAAAGATAATCCTCGATGGTATCCAGCATGTCGGCGTTGTTGGCGTACATGGGCACATGTTCCACCATCTCGTCGTAGTCCAGGATGTTCTTCTTTTTCTTGCCTAAAGCCACCAGTTCATCCAGGCGGCGGCCCAGATCCTCGTTGGTCATGATAACGTTTTCGGGATCCTCATCCAGCAGTTCTCCGTCGTCGGCCGGCGCGGGCTCTTCTTCCTTGGGGGCAGCCTTCTTCTTGGGGGCAGCCTTCTTTTTGGCCGGTTTCTTCGCCGGTTTGGCTTCGGTCTCTTCCGCCGTTTCCTCCGTCATTTCCTCGCGGATCTCTTCAACTGCTTCTTCTTTTTTCGTTTTTCTTGACGCCATGGCATCCTCCTTTATTTACGGGTGGTACAGCGGCTGTGTCCGCAGCCCGGGTACATTTTTTAATCGTTGCTTTATATTCATCACCCGTTGGAAACTTTCGGGTGTACCTTCTGCCGCCGCACGATTTAGACTGGTCTGCAGCACGTGGGTGACCAGCTCCCGCAGGGCTTTGTCCTTGTCTTCGGGCCGGTCCATCCGGGCACCGGTGTTAAAAATCTGGGCCACAATGCTCTGCTCCCCTTCGTCGGTGAAGGCGTCGGGAATGCGCTCGGGGTGCAGATCGCCGGATTCGATCTGGGCGATGAGCAGCTCTGCCACCCGCCGATACACACCTTCTTCAAAATCCTCGGCGGTAAGGAAGGGGGAAACCGCCTTCCACAGGTCGGGCTCCTCCGACAGCCAGTTCAGCAGGATCCGGGCGGTGCGCTGTTCCCCCTCGGTGCGGGTGGTGGGACGGCGTTTGGCCCGCTGCCGCAGCAGTTCCTCTTCGTCCCAGCCGTCTCCCCCGGAAAGGGCCTCCGCGTCAGCATCCCCTTCCAGGGCCGCCGGACCGGATACCGGAGAGGGATCGTCCGTGGGCCGGCGCACCGCCGCGTCTGCCATCCACCGCACCGTATTCCGATGCAGGGTTTCAAAATCCGTAAAAAACTGCTGGGCGATGGCCCGTTCGTAATTCTCCCGCTCCAGGGGATCCTCCATGGCCACAAGCCAGGGGCGCACCTCCTGAGTGAAGAAAGACGTGCGGGCGTCCGGATCGTTCATATCGTACTGCTGAGACCGCTTCTGCAAGGTGAACAGAATGGCGTTCTGGGCATTGTCGATGCGCTTCTGATACTCTTCAGCTCCCCGGGCTTTGATCAGCTCGTCGGGATCCTTAAAGGGCGACATGTCGATGACCTTGACGCCGATGCCCGCCTCCCGCAGGATGGGAATGGCCCGGATGGCCGCCGCAATGCCCGCGCCGTCGCTGTCATAGGACAGCAGAATGGTCTGCACGTGCAGCCGCCGGAAAATGGCCGCGTGCCCCTCCGTCAGGGCTGTACCCAAGGAGGCCACCGCGTTGTCAAAACCGGCCTGATGCAGGGCGATGACGTCCATGTATCCCTCGCAGAGGATCATCTCCTTTTTCCGCGTGCGCCGGGCGATGTGCATTCCGTACAGGATGTAGCTTTTATTGAAAATGGCTGACTCCTGGGAGTTGATGTATTTGGGCTGGCCGTCCCCCATCACCCGTCCGCCGAAGGCTACGATGCGGCTGCGGTCGTCCATGATGGGAAAGATTGCCCGGTTCCAGAACCGGTCCCGCATACCCTGGGACTCGTGAAAGGTCACCAGTCCGCACTCCCGCAGGATCTCGTCGGAAAAGCCCTTTTCGTGGAGATGGTCGTACAGAAGCCGGCTGCCCTTTCCGGCGTAGCCCAAGCCGAATTTCTGCATGGTTTCCGGCGACAGGCCCCGGCCCGTAAAGTAGTCCATGGCCGTTTTGCCCCGGTCGCTGCGCAGCAGGTGATAGTAAAAGGTACCGGCCTCCTTGCAGGCCGCCATCATCTGCTCCCGATGGCCGGCGGCCTTTTTCTGGCTGTCGGTCATCTCCTGTTTCGGAAGGGTGATCCCCGCCCGGTCCGCCAAAATCTGCATGGCCTCCGGGAAGGTGCAGTTTTCATATTTCTGGAGGAAGGAAAACACGTTGCCTCCCACGTGACAGCCGAAACAGTAAAACATCTGCTTCTGGGGCGTCACGGAAAAGGAGGGAGTCTTCTCATTGTGGAAGGGACACAGGCCCACGTAGCGGCTGCCGTTCTTTTTTAAGGAAACCCGGCTGCCGATGATGTCCACAATGTCGCTTTTTTGGCGCACCTCCTCAATCAGTTCATCGGAATAATATGGCATGGATTACCGGTCACCTCCTTGCCTTAATACCCGTCCACTTCCCAGGCGGCGGGCATAAAGTATTCGTTGAATTTCTTAATGGCGTACTGATCCGTCATACCGGAAATGTAATCGCAGATCACCCGGTCCAAGTCCTCTCCCTCCGCCGTCATCTGCAGAAACCGCACCGGCATCTCATGGGGATTGGACGCGTAATAGCGGAACAGTTCCCGGATCATCCGGTCGGCCTTCACTTCTTCCCCCTTGGCAATGGGATTGGTATAGAGGCTGTCAAACATGAACTGCCGCAGGTCGGTCATGGCTTCGTAGATTTCGTCCGACATGCGGATGTCCGGCGAATCGGCGCTGGTGACGATCACGTCGTGGATCATGGTATCCAGCCGCTGGGTGGCGGTCTTTCCCAGGGTGTTTCGCAGTTCCATGGGGATGTCTTCTTCCGTCAGCAGCTGGGCGCGGATGGCGTCGTCAATGTCGTGATACACGTAGGCCATCTTATCCGCCAGCCGCACGATCTTCCCTTCCGGCGTGGCGGGCATCAGCTCCGTCTGGTGATTTCTTATGCCGTCGATGACTTCCCAGGTCAGGTTTAAGCCAGCCCCGTCCTTTTCCAGTTTTTCCACGATCCGCACGCTCTGCTCGCTGTGGATAAACCCGGTGGCACAAAGGCTGTTTAAGGTGCGCTCCCCGGCGTGACCGAAGGGAGTGTGCCCTAAGTCATGGCCTAAGGCGATGGCTTCCACTAAGTCCTCATTCATGCGCAGCGCCTTGGCGATGGTGCGGGCGTTCTGAGACACCTCTAAGGTGTGGCTCATGCGGGTGCGGTAATGATCGCCCTGGGGCGTTAAAAACACCTGGGTCTTGTTTTTCAGCCGCCGGAAGGATTTGCTGTGCAGGATGCGATCCCGATCCCGCTGAAATCCCGGGCGGATGTCGCAGGGTTCTTCCCACACAGCGCGCCCCCTGGAATCCCGGTCATGGGTGGCATAGGGACTTAAATTGATCTGCTGCAGTTCCTCGAGCTGTTCCCGAATGGTCATAAGACGCCCCGATCTGACAGAAAATAAGACAAAAGGCCCGCTGTCCGGGCGCTTTTGCGCTGGTTTACCGAGCTGACAATGAATCTTCTTCTGATTCTGTTATTACGGGAAGGATCTCAAAATCCTTTTGTGAATTTTAGATAATTATTCGAATTAATTTTTAGATAAAATGCTGAGAGGAAGTAGAAATAGACATCGATTTAGAGTTCAACGAAAATCCTGTCTTGTGTAACAAATCGCGCATATCCTACAATATAGGTTAAAGAAGCAATTAAAAACCCCACATCACAAGGAGGCGTTTCATGAAAAAGAGATCCTGCATTCTTATCTCATCACTTCTGCTGCTTCTGGTGTTCGCGTTCGCGCCCACATCCTTTGCGGACGTGTATGTGGAACCAACCGACTATTTTCATAAGGATCACGCCGATGAGTGCACCCGGGTTGACCGCTTTTATATCACCAACGGTGCCGATGGAAAGGTCACATTTTACGAAAACCCGGAATCTGCATTCACCGTCGCGCAGGTGGACAACAACACCCGGGTTCCCATGATGCTCTCCTACACGGACAGTGAGGGAACCGCCTGGTTCTATGCCTCCCTGCGCAAAATCAGCACGCAGGCTTACGGATGGTGCCGGGCTTCAGATGTCTATGAGGAACCGGATGACAATGCAGAAACCGCCTCGGAGACGTCTCCGGAAGATACTGCTGAGGATCCGTCTCCCATGGTCGCTGCCGTGGGTGCGGTTGCTGCAGTGGCTGTGATCAGCATTCTGCTGCTGTGGAAACTGCGGAGAGGCAGCCGAAAATAATACAAACTTCGTATTTCATAACCGCGCTGCTTCCTGGGCCCAGGCAAGGTGATTCAGATTCGTATCCGCCATCAGCGTGCAGTCCGCACTGAGAATAAACCGCGACCGGTCCACATCCGCCATAATCCCCTGCACCTCGGCCTCAATGGCTTCTCGGGGGCCTTTGTACAGAGCACCCTCCGGCGTGTTATCCATACCGCCTAAAATCACGGCGTTGGGGAACAGCTGCTGGGCGCCGGCTAAGGTAATGTCATCCGTGTGCACAGCCATGCTGATCATGGACACCGGATAATCCCGGTAGATATCCAGATGATTCTTTCCGCCGTAACCGCAGATGTGCAGGATGTTGTCCCCAAAGAGTTCCCTGGCGCAGGAAAGCACTTTGATATCTGCCGGGCAGACGACTTTGCGCAGGATTTCCTCGGAAAACAGTTTCCCGTTGCTTCCGGAAAGATAGATGCCGTCGGTCTGGCCCTCTTTGGCCAGCAGCTGAAGAAATTCGCACAGATTGTCTGCCACCTTCATCAGCGCAGCCGCCACCGTATCGGGGTCTGTCGCCACAAATCCCATCAGTTTCTGAATGCTGGAGCGGGGATCTTTCGAAAGGGCGCTGACCAGGTGGGCAAAGGGCGCAAACACGTTGTAAAAGATGGGCATGTCCTCACCGAAAACGGCACGGTAATCCCGGGAGCGGGCAATGCTTTTTACCACCCAGGGATCGTCCATGGGCACAGGTTCGATGTCCAGAAGCTGAGACGCATCCGTCACCTCCCCCAGGGAATAGGGCAGGTAAAACAGGCCGTCGGTCATGACCTTGACAAAATCCGGAGACCAGCCTTTGGCAAAGGCTTCCGCTCCTTTTATACTTTTTTCTCTGATGGTATCGTCCGTCAGTCCTTCGTTTCCATAGGCGCCGGGAATGAAATGGCACCAGAAGCCAACCGGCATATAGGGTACGTTTTCACCATGGATCGCGCTGTAAAATAATTCCCGTTTTGTCATCAGTACCATTCCTTTTGTGTTGTGTTTGATTGTGTTTCACACCTGTTTACAGGGCATATTTCACGAACAAATACGCCGAGACGAACCTTCGTTTTTACCACAGATTTCGCTAACACACGCAGCAGACTGACTCTCCGTTTTCACAACAGAAGTATCGCAGAATTCTGCAGACCGGCCAGGAAGCGGATAATGATCATCGCATTACACGTCCTCACCCAGCATCCACCCCCGAACCGGTCCGCAGAATAATCCTTTTTACTGCTGTATATATACGGTTAAGATCAATCCGATGAGTTCCTGACCGTCTGTTACGGATTTAAGATCCGGTTTAAGATGTCGCAGTACAGCTGCGGATTGTTTCCGTTGATTTCATCGCAGTAGGCCTGCCAGTCGGCGTCACTCTTGATGTCCTTGCGGCCGGTGATGAAATCCGGATACCACACCGAATACACGGTGCGGATATTGGTGGAGTTGAAGGAGGTTTCCTGGGATTCCTCCGGGGTCATCTGGGCGGTCACATCGCCGCCGATCTTGCCGGTGTTGGGATAGCGCTGCCATTCGTCAAAGGCATGATTCATCCAGTCCGCATAACCCAGATCCACATGCTCCGCAAAGTCCAGACCGATGACACGGCGGCCGCTGCGGGCGGTTTCCAGGTCATCCGCCTTCATGACGTCCTGATTGATCACATACCAGGTTTCGCCGTCCCGCTCTTCCACATCGTAAGAGCCATCAGGCAGCCACTCCTGGTAGAAGGGATCCTGCAGTTCTTCCTGCATTTCCCGGGAGAAACCGCGGGAACGGATCAGGCCGCCTTCGTCGGAGTACAGCCAGTCTAACGCCGTGCAAAGGGCCGCGATATCCTTATCCTTCGCCTTCTCCGTAATGCAGACGCTTAAGGAAGACAGACCGCTGCGGTCGAAATAGGTCAGGGGTTCACTGGAGCAGGTATCCAGATCGCCGTAGATGTCGTTGATGGGGGTCGCAGCGCCGTACACGCAGATGCCCTCGGTGAGAGGATCGCCCATATCCATGGCGTTACCTAAAGAAGAAACCATGCCGTACCAGGCACCCACCTTACCGGAGTAAACTGTAGCTGTATCCACCTTCCAGAACAGTTCTCCCACATGCTCGTCAAAGGTCTTCTCCAGCCAGCCATTGTTGTACCAGGTGTTCATGCACTCCAGATAGGTGCGCATCTGCTCGGTGGTCAGGCCGCAGTAGCACTTGTCATCGTCGATCCAGTAGGTATCGCTGCCGATGCCGAAGCCGCCGATAAAGTCACCCATGCTGATGGTGCCGGCCGAGGGGATCTGCATGGCGTAGCCATCGGTGATTCCCTGATCTTCCATGGCTTTCATAAAGATCTCCATCATCCATTCCCAGTCGGAAAGGTAAATGGGATCGGTGTTTCCGCTGGGGAACACCACGTCGTCTTCCCAGGTGCGGCAGCTTTCATCCGTGTAACCGCCGGTGAAAGCCTCTCCGGTTTCGGGATTCTTGCCGTATTTCACGATCCAGTCGCGGCGATACACATATCCGCAGAAGGGCTCGGTGGGCTTGTCGGCCAGCACGTACAGTTCCAGATACTTGTACTCCCCGTCCACCAGGTTCTTTAAGCGCTCGCCGTAGAAGGGCTTGGACGCCTCTTCCCACTTCAGATAGTTGGGCATGTATTTTTCCACATAGGGCGTCAGGTCTAAGGCGACGCCCTCTTCGTACAGTTCCAGGGCCGAAGAGGTGCAGTAGGACATGGTGATCACGTCCTTGTATTCGCCTGTACCCATCAGGGTGTTCATGTTGTCCTGCTCATTGCCCAGAATCAGGGTGTCAAAATCGATGGCGATTTTTTTCAGTTCGCCGTCCACGTCCCAGGCCTTGGACAGCCAGTATTTCATAATCGGGTTGTCATCGTAGTCATCGTAATAGAAGCTGTTTTCCGGCGTGGCGATCAAGTAGCTGAAGGTGGTGGCATCCGTGGGCTCGGCTACCGGACGGTTGTCCTCTTTTGGCTCCTCTTCCGCCGCCGTTTCCTCTTCTGCAGCGGCCGTTTCTTCCTCTGCCGCAGGTTCCTCTTCGGTGGCTTCCGTCGCCGCCTCTTCCTGGGCAGGCGTCTCGGCCGGAGCGGCCGGCTTCGTCTGTCCGCAGGCCGTCACGACCATACCCAGCGCTAACAGAAGCGCTGCCAGTACAGATCCTCGTTTCTTCATGTTTCCCTCCTTTAGTGTTTTGTAACCCCGGTCCGTCTTTGGCCCCGGTAATTTAATTTTATTATACGCGCTCGGAGGTTATAATAACAATGCCATGTTTGGATGAGTTCATAACAAATATGCATGAACTTGATCTTCAAACGGCCGCAGCAGAAAAAAGATAAAAACCGCCGGCAGGCTTTATTAAGCCGCTGGCGGTTTTACATAATCTATAGTTTTTTCAATTGAAAAACAATATCTCTTATCTCGTCAGATCCTTCACCCACTTATATTTCCGGAAATGGGCAATTACCCACGGTATCTTTCCCACCTCATCCAGGCAGGTGCAGGCATATACCACGTACACGCTCCAGTGGAACACAAACGCCCCCAGAAACGCTGCCGGCAGTGCAATTCCCCACATACATACCAGCAGGCTGTACATGTCAAACAGCGTATCGCCGCCTGCCGCAAACACACCGTTGATGATCACCGTGTTCACGCAGCGGCCGATCATGTAGACGGCCATGATTACCATCATGCCGATCAGGTAACTTCTTGCCGTATCCGTCAGCAGAATGAACTTCACCACCGGTACCGTCACCAGAAGCACCAGACCCATGGTGATAAACCCGATGACAAAGGAAATCTTCGCCAGACGGATGCCATACTCCTTGCCCTTTTCCAGCTTTCCGGCTCCCAGCTCGTTGCCCACCATGATGCCGCCGGCGCTGGCGATACCGTTGCAGGCGCAGCACACCAGATCACGCACCACCGCTGCAATGGAGTTGGCCGCAGCCGCGTCCGTACCCATATGTCCCATGACAGCTGTAAAGGCAGAAAATCCGATGCCCCAGACAAAAGCGCCGCCCATAAGTTTTAAGGTGTGAACGGCAAAATCCTTCGAAAGCAGCCGGTTGCGGGCGAACAGCCGACGCAGATCCTTCTTCAGATGTCCCGGCCGGCGAGATAAAACCACGGCCCAGATCAGCTCGATGATGCGGGCTAACAGGGTCGCCGTGGCGGCGCCCTCTGCTTCCATGGCCGGAAGTCCCAGCAGGCCGAAAATCAGGATCGCATTCAAAACGATGTTGATGATCACCGCGCCGGAACTGATCATGGCTGTGGCGGACACGTGATCCGTCACCTTCATCAGGGTCAGATAGCACTGGGAAATACCGGTCAGAAGGTATGAAAAACCGGCAATCTTTAAGTATCCCACACCGATTTCAATCAGCACCGGCTCGTTGGTGTAAATCATCATCAGCTGCCGGGGGAAGAAAAAGCATCCCAGGAAAAAGACGAAGGAAACCACCGCGGAGGTGCGAAGCATCATGCAGAACAGATCGTTTAAGCTCTTCTCGTCCCGCTTGCCCCAGTACTGAGCGCCCAGAAGGGTACCGGCCGCTGTGATGGACATGATGGCCATGTTCTGGATGAACTGAATCTGGGTCGCTAAGGAAACCGCCGCCATCTGATTCTGCTCCACCCGACCAAGCATGACAGCATCCGCCGCTGCCACCAAAGCCAGCATCAGACTCTGCAGAGCGATGGGCAGGGTCATACGGATCAGTTTATTCAGGAATTCGCGGTCGTTATTCATAACTGTGTCGTTACAAAGATGTCGTAGATGGCCTTCATGGCTGCTTCAAAGTCGTCGTTTTCCACGCCGATGATGATGTTCAGCTCAGAAGATCCCTGGTCGATCATGCGCACGTTGACGTGGGCGTGAGCCAGTGCCGAGAAGATACGGCCGGCTGTACCGCGCATGGAACGCATGCCGCGGCCCACAACGGCGATCAGCGCCAAGTCGGATTCGATTTCCACCGCGTCGGGCTTGGCCAGACGATGAATGGTGGATACCACCCGCTGCTCTTTGTGCAGGAACTCGTCTTCGTGCACCACGATGGTCATGGTGTCGATACCGGAAGGCATGTGCTCGAAGGAGATGTCGTTTTCTTCAAAAGCCTGCAGCACCTTGCGGCCAAAGCCGATCTCGGAGTTCATCAGCGCCTTGGTGATCAGCACCGCGCAGAAGCCCTTCTTGCCGGCGATACCCGTGATCACATAGTCCGGCTTCTGAGCCGTGCTCTCCACGATCCAGGTACCTTCGTCCTGGGGACGGTTGGTGTTTTTGATGTTGATGGGGATACCTGCGCTGCGCACCGGAAAAATGGCATCCTCATGCAGCACGGAAGCGCCCATGTAGGAAAGTTCGCGCAGTTCGCGGTAGGTAATGGTCTTAATCGGCACCGGATTGTGGATGATGCGGGGATCCGCCACCAGAAAGCCTGAAACGTCGGTCCAGTTTTCGTACACGTCCGCCTTGCAGGCGCCGGCAACGATGGAACCGGTCACGTCGGAACCGCCACGGGAGAAGGTTTTCACCTTGCCGTCCTTGCTCTGTCCGTAAAAGCCCGGGATGACTGCCTTGGGATGCTTTTCCAGCTCCGCCGCCATGACACGCTCGGTCTTGTAGCTGTTTAAATGGCCTTCTTCATTGAAAAAAATCACGTCGAAGGGGTCCACGAAATCGAAGCCCAGGTACTCCGCCATGATCCGGCCGTTTAAATATTCACCCCGGGAAGCCGCGTAATCCAGGGAGGGCTCCGTTTTCAGCATGCTGGTGATTTCCTCGAAAGCCTCATCCAGGGAGAAATCCAGTTCAAGCCCCGTAATGATCTCGTCGTACCGGGACTTGATTTCCGCCATCTGGCCCTCCAGGCTTTCCGGCTCTTCCACCGCCATGCGGTAAGCCTCGATCAGCATATCCGTAACCTTCGTATCCTTGTCGAAGCGCTTGCCCGGCGCGGAGGGGATCACGTAACAGCGGGCGTCATCCGCATGAATAATGGCCCCGACTTTCTGGAACTGATGGGCGTCCGCCAGGGAGCTTCCGCCGAATTTCACGACTTTTTTCATATTCTTTCACCTGTTATCTCTTATGCAAAGTGACGAATCCGATGTTAGCATAAGAAAAAGGGCATTGCAATGCCCTTTTTCCAGAATTGGCACCGGATGTACCGGTGCATCATTATGCAATTTGACGATGAGTCCGCCGGCAGATGAATCCGCACTGACGGCAGAACCCGCCACCGCAAAACAGACCTGCAAAAAACTCAGGAAACTACAGGGCCCCCAGCAGCTCGTCCAGCTTTTCCATCATTCCCTCCTGCCCCTCTTCATAGCCGCCAAAGGCGGCGGACAGCTGGCGCAGGGACATCTCCTGATACTGTCCCGGAATCATGAAGATCTGGGGGAAGTTCACCCCAAGAACATCCACCGCCCGGGGATCATCCAAAAGCTCCACGATGGGCGTGTTGGTGCTTAAATGGGTCAGCAGAGGCTCGGTAAGATCGTAGGTGATCTCAAAGGTGCCCGCGGAAAGCTCCCGCACCGCCTCCTCCTCCTTCGCGTAGGGAAGGATCAGCGTGGCCGCAGCATCAAAGGGAACTTCCACTTTGACCCGCACCCGGGTTTCGGAAAGCACTTCCCATTCCGTGCGGTAAACCCCCGCTGCGGACTGGTAGCAGGCCTTCATGGACTTCGTGGCAAAATCCGCCACCGGACGCAGGATGGCGTGTTTAAAGCCAGGCACCGCCGGGTCCGGAGAAATGCCGGCCATGGTCTGCCACATCCACTCACCGATGGCGCCGTAAGCATAATGGTTGAAGCTGTTCATGCCCGTGGAGGACACCATGCCGTTTTCGTCCATGGAATTCCAGCGCTCCCAGACCGTCGTCGCGCCCAGATTGATCTCGTACAGCCAGCCCGGATACCGCTCGTCATGGATGATGGTATAAGCCTGTTTGTCGCAGCCCGCCGCCGACAGCACCCGGGACACCAGCGGCGTTCCCACAAAACCGGTGACGAACTTGTTGTTGTGGATCTTCAGCAGATTCACCAGAGACTTCAGGGCCCGCTCCCGGTCCGTGGTCAGGTTGTAATACAGGGACAGGATGTAGCCCGTCATGGTGGTGATGGCGCAGCGGCCGTTGGGCGTGTAGTATTCTTTTAAGATCTCACTGCGGATCTGCTCCGTCAGCGCGGCGTAAGCTTTTGCGTCCTCATCTTTTCCCAGCAGCGCCGCGGTCTTTGCCACGATATCCGCACTGTTCATGTAATAGACGTCCGCGATAAAGCCGTCTTCCGTGCCGCCCTTCACCTGGTCCACGCCGCCTCTGGGATTGTCCAGAGCCAGCCAGTCGCCGTAGTGGAAATGACTTCTCCAGGCGTGATTTTCTCCGTCATAGGCACGGACATAATCCACCCAGGCCTTCATGGAGTCGAACTGGCGCTCCAGAATGGTCCTGTCTCCGTGGTACAGATACAGCGCCCAGGGCATGATGCAGGCCGCATCGCCCCATACCGAAGAACAGTTGTCCTGACCGAAGGCCGGCACCACGTCCGGAACCATGCCGCCGTGCTCCGCCTGATCCAAAGCCAGGTCGTGGAGCCATTTGCGGTAAAATGCCCAGCTGTCCGTCAGATAGGAAGCCGTGGGCACAAACACCTGGGTATCCGCCGTCCATCCCATGCGCTCATCCCGCTGGGGACAGTCCGTGGGCACATCCACGAAGTTGCCCTTCTGGCCCCAGGCAATGTTCTTCATCAGCTGGTTCAGCTTGGCATCGCCGCTCTCAAAGGAAGAAACCGGCGTCACGTCGGAATAATAAGCCAGCACGGTCATGCTGTCCTTCGTCAGATTTGAAACGCCCTCCACCTTCACATAGCGGAAGCCGTAGAAGGTAAACACCGGCTCCAGCACATGCTCTTCGCCGTCGGAGGTGTACCAGTATTCCGCCAAAGCCGTGCGAAGGTTGTCCCGGTAGAAGCAGTCGTTCTGCATGACCTCGCCCACCTGGACATGGATCTTTGTGCCCGCCGGCTCGTGGACCCGAAGGCGGAAATTGCCCGCCAGGTTCTGGCCGAAGTCAAAGACCTTCTCCCCGGCCGGGGTATCGATGAGCTCCAGGGGCGAAAACTCTTCATGGGCAATCACCGGCAGGGACAGACGCTCTGTCAGATTCAGGGGCTTTGCCGCCGCAGCATCCTCCGCCATGGCCTCCTTCCAGTCCTCGCGCTCCACAAGAACCACCACGTCTTCGGGTTCCGTGGCCGGCAGCGTGTCGTCGCGATGCTCGCCGTCATAGATGTTGGAGAAGGTGATGCTGGAACGGGTCACCTTCCAGCTGTCATCCGTGGCGATCACTTCAGAAGTGCCGTCCGCATAGAACACGTGCAGTTCAGCCAGCAGGCGGAAGCGGTCGCCGTAATATCCGCCCACATCTCCCGCATGGGACGTAAAGCCAAAGCGGCCTAAGTACCAGCCGATACCCAGGGTCACATCCATGGCGTTGTCGCCGGCCTTCAGCAGATCGGAAACATCGTAGGTCTGATACTGAACCCAGGCATTGTAATCCGTGCAGTAGGGCGTCAGCTTTTCCGCGGATGCGGCTTTGCCGTTGATCTCGGCGTGATACAGACCCAGACCGCAGATGTAAAGGCGGGCGCAGGCCGGCTCTTTATCCAGGGAAAAGGTTTTGCCGAAAATGGGATGGCGTTCTTTGGACTCGTCGCAGCCGATCCACTTGGCTGTCCAGGCTTCGTCCATCTTGCCGGTCTCAAACCAGGCAGCTTCGCTGGTTTCTTCCTCGCCGGCGTCGGACTGCACGGTCACATCCCAGTAATAACGGGTGCGGGGAGCAAGCGCCACATCCACCTTCGTGCCCAGGGAGCTGGCCTCCGCTGTCATGCCGGTATCGGCTAAAATCTGCGTCATCTGCGGATCTGCCGCCACCCGGACGCGGGCTGCGGTCTGCTTCTTTCCGACGGCCTCTTCCACCACCCAGGTAAATGTGGGGACATCCATCTGATAGCCCATGGGGTTTACGATGTGGTCGGTGCGCATGTTAACAATCTTCATACTGCGTTTTCCTCCTGTCTCTTCCCTCTTTCAATCGTACATCCGTAAAGGATCTGAGTTTCCCTCGTATGAATTCTGTTCTACGATATTACTGCGAAGGCACGCCCGTATTGCAAAATCTGTGCGCGCGTTGCCTACGCGGACATTTTACCATACCGCAGCCGCGAAAAATAACAAAAATAATGACGTTTTTATCAGAAAAAAGTGGCTGCCGCTGCGGCACCCACTTTTTCATTTGCGCGATACGGTCTGAGAATGCAAGTCAGTGCAGATAAAGACGACTCCATCGGCTTTTACTGCTGCTCCGCCATTCCTGTACCGGTGTCGATCTGAAATTCCTCCTCCTGATCCCCATGCTGGAAACGGATATCAAAGACCATCCGCCCCTCGTCACGGGTGATTTTTGCCTTGCTGAAAGTAGCTTCATCGGCGGATACACCAGCGTTATCTAACGCAATCTGCTTTGCATCCTCCAGGGAAATCCTGTTTTCCGGCGCCGCAGGCATTTGCCCCTGGTCGTTCATCTGAGACATCTGACCCTGACTGTTCATCTGGGGCATCTGACCCTGGCCATTCATCTGGGGCATCTGGCCCTCGGCATTCGTCTGGGGCTGTTCACCTTCAGGAAGAGCCGGTGCTTCGCCTTCGGGAAGTGCAGGAAGTTCACCTTCCGGCAGTGTCGGCTGTTCGCCCTCGGGCATGGCAGGCATCTGCTGCTGGCCATCCATCTGAGGCTGCTGGCCGTTCATCTGAGGCTGCTGGCCGTTCATCTGGGGCTGCTGACCGTTCATCTGAGGCTGCTGGCCGTTCATCTGGGGCTGCTCGCCTTCAGGAAGGGCCGGAAGTTCGCCTTCCGGAAGCGCCGGCTGTTCACCTTCGGGCAGTGTCGGCTGCTCCCCATCCGGAAGCGCCGGCTGTTCGCCATCCGGCAGGGCCGGTAATTCGCCTTCGGGAAGCTCTCCCTCCGGCTTTGCGGGCCGTTCTTGTTCGACGCCGTCCACCTCACTTCGGATCACCCGACCGCTCCGGGCATCGATCAGATATCCATAATCGGTATCGTTCGCCGTAAACTCGATGTCATACACAAACTTCCAGGGCATAAACCGGAAATTCGTCTTCACATCCCCGGCCGTATCGGCTTCGACACCCGCATCGATAAAGGCAAAATTCCTGGCCGTCTCCTCCGGGATGGCGCTGTTTTTCGCGGTCTGCTCTGCGGCAAATACGGTACCTCCGCTCAGTCCGACGACACCTGCTGCTGCGATCAAAAACATGGCTGTTCTGTTCATGATAATCTCCTTTCATCTGTGCCAAACTGTGATCGTAGGCACATAGTACAATGCAAAGATTAGAGAAACCTTAACCCGGAAATCTTTTAAAACAGACGATCATCTGGGGACGACGATGCGTCAAACCGCTGATATCGGGTTTGCAGACGATTCACGAAAACGCTTAAACCGGAAAAGCAATGGTAAACGTGCTTCCTTCATTCCATCTGCTTTCCACCGAAACGGACGCCTTGTGCATCCCGGCGATCTCCTTGACTAAAGACAGCCCCAGGCCGGTTCCTCTCACCTGTTCCGCACGCATGCTGCGATAAAACCGGTTAAATATCTGTTTCTGTTCTTCCGGGGTCATACCGATGCCGTTATCGGAAACCGAAAGCACCGCCTGCTTCGGTTTTCCGCCTGATCTCTGCTGCGCAGAAAGCGTCACCCGGATCCATCCGTTCTCCCGTCCGTAGCGCTGGGCATTGCTTAACAGGTTCTGAATCAGCCGCTCCAGCAGTACGGCGTTTCCCTTCAGATAAATGCCGGGCTCGATCTTTGTCTCCAGACGAATCCCTCGGGTGAGAGCCGGCTTCATCTGTTCCGCCGTTTCATCGGCGATCTCGGACAGGCACACATCCGAAAACGGATATCGCGCACCCGCCTGATCCATGCGCAGTTCCAGCAGCACATCCTCCGTCAGCGCCTGCATCCGCTGCGCCTGCTTATGAATCACTGCCGCACCTGTTTTGTACTCCTCCTCGGTACGGCCTTCCTTCAGAAGATAATCGCTCTGGGCCAGGATCACCGCCGTGGGGGTGCGAAACTCGTGGGACGCGTCCGATGCAAACCGCTGCTGGGCGTCTAAGGTCTTTGCCAGCACCCGGTCCATCAGAAGATACCCGCCGGCCAGGGCCAGCATAAACAGAAAGGGAAGCATCGCCAGGGACAGCCGGGTGATTTTCGAAAGCTGCTCCACACTATCTGCCTCCGATACCGCACCCCGAATCCACAGGGTCTCCCCGTCCGGAAGTTCAATGGAAAGCAGTCGGTCGTACAGATCATATCGGCCGTCCTCAGTTTCCAGATACCAGATCTGCGACTCCTGAAAAACCATCTGTGACGTTTCCTGCGTCAGTGGATTCTCCCCGTATAACAGCGTGCCGTCCGACAGATAAAGAGCCGCATAAACGTCATTGACCTGATCCAGGAAACTGTATTCGATCTGCAGCCAGCCATCCCCATAGGGCAGGTAATAATAGAAGGGACTGTAAAGATCAATAGAAGGCACTTCCATCTGTTCTTCCGCGGTCTGTCCTTCCGCGGTCTGTCCTTCCGCAGCCTGCATGTTTTCCGTCTGCACATCGGCGCTGATATAAGTGATTTTCTCCACGTTTTCTTCCACGGTACTGACCAGATAATCCCGCACCGTGCTGCGCAATATGGTTCGGCCAGCCAGCAGCAGGGAGGCAAAGGACACCCCCGTAACCCCGATCAGCACTACCGAAAACCATACCATCAGCTGCCGCCGGACACGCCGGCCGACGGCGGTTACGGCAGGGGTGTTCTCATCTCTTTTTTTCATCGTCGGGACACTTCCATTCCATGTACATTGATTCGCGCTTTCTCTGTTCACACAGAAATAATCTGTGTTTTTATCTACGCATCTTTCAACAGCATAAATACCTGTATTCGTTTACGCACTTTCCCGATCCCGCAGCATATATCCGCTGCCGCGCACCGTCCGAATCAGCCGATGGGCCCGGCCGGCGTCCACTTTTTTCCGGAGATAACTGATGTAAACTTCCACCACGTTGGTTCCGCCTTCATAATCCCAGTTCCAGATGTGATCCTCGATCTGCTCCCGGGTAACCACGCGGTTCTTGTTGTGCAAAAGATACTCCAGCAGCGCAAATTCCTTGGAAGACAGCACAATCTCCTTCCCGCCCCGGGTCACCGTGTGGGCCGCAGGATCCAGCACCAGATCCCCTGCAGCCAGAACGCCGGCGGATTCCCCGTGGGCCCGCCGGGTCATCACCCGAATACGGGCAAGCAGCTCCTTTGTGGAAAAGGGCTTTACCAGATAATCGTCCGCACCCAGGTCCAGTCCGCGCACCTTATCTTCCACCGCATCCTTCGCCGTCAAAAACAGCACCGGCGTGCGGATGCCTTTCTTCCGGGCGCGGGTAATCACCGCAAAGCCGTCCATCCCCGGCATCATGATGTCTAAGATCACACCGTCATAATCCGTCAGGGTCAGATACTCCAGGGCGTCCGTCCCTGTGGTGCAGGCATCCACGCTGTAGCCCGCATCCGTCAGTTCTTTGGTCAGCACCTGGTTTAAATCCACCTCATCTTCCGCATATAGTAAACGCATCGTTGATCCTCCTTTCGCTGCGGCAGATCTGCTTTCAAAAGAAGGATAATGGTACAACCTAAAATGGAGTCAAAAAAAGCTGCTGACGCGAATCGCATCAGCAGCTCATAAAAACGTAATAAAACCCCAAAAACCACTCAAAAACCCCATGCGCCCACTTAAACGTAAATATGAATGACCGGTCCTTCTTTCCGTCCTTCAAAAATGCAGCGGGCCGGTTTTTCATTTAAGAATGCCAGCGCTTTGCTGTCGGTGCGCACCGTGGGCTGCCACTCACCGCCCCTGATGCTGCGGTTGACAATACTGACCTTGGCATCGGTGCCGGTAAAGTCTCTTCCCGCAATTTCATAGGACGCGGCAAATTCCACCGGCGTAAAGCCGATTCTGCGCTGCACGTCCGCTGCGCCCGGAAGGATGGTTCCCGAAAACCAGACGCTTTGCGCGCTTCCCGTAAAGGGCAGGCGAAGGATATTTTCCTTTCCCTTCCGCTCCAGGGATCTTCCGGTAAGCTGCACGTCGATGGTCAGCACTTCCGTCTGACGCTCCAGGAATGCCTTTACGGTCTCGATTGCCAGATCCGCCTGGGCGCCGTGATATCCGTGATCCGCCCCTGCGATCTGCACAAAATGACACCGGGGATCCGGAACGGCCGTCGGCACTTCCATTCCGGGATGTTCCGCTGCCCAGGCTTCCTTTGCCTGCTCCTGGCGGCCTGCCCGGTAAACCTGCCATGCGCGCTTGCCGTAGCTGACATTGACCACGCGATCCTTCTCGCCGTGAATGATCAGCACTTCTCCGTGGTAGGGCGCGATTTCCTCAAAAATATCCAGGTTGATGACGCAGCGCGGATACTCGCCGCTGATGGCCAGCTTCACCCCGGGGACAGACGCTGCGATCCGATCCGGAATGTTGGCGGGATCGAACTGGAAGAACATCATCCTTCCGGAACGGGCGTCATCCGGAATGCACAGAGCCGGATAGAACAGAATCAGCTGCTTTACTTCGTCCGGGTGCTTCGCCGCGGTTAAGGCACTGACCACGCCGCCCTGGCTGCAGCCAAGCAGAGTCAGTTTGCCTGCATCCACATCCGGCAGGCCGCACACGTAGCCGATCATGGCTTCTAAGTCCTTCACTTCCGTGAAGACCGTCATCTCAGAAAAGCTGCCCTCGCTGGTGCTCTTCGGACCGCCGCCGGCAAAATCAAACACGAAAGCCGCATAACCCCATCCTGCCAGCTTTTTCGCGTAGCTTTCCGTTTCCTGCTTGGCGCTGCTCATAAAACCGTGGCATAAAATGATCGGCGTAAGGGGCGCCGACGCCTCCGGACTGCGATACATCGTGCCGTGCAGAAGAAGGCCGTCCCGTTCCACCATGAACGGGCTTGCGATCAGATGATCCTCCTGCGGCTTTTTAAGAAAATCCAGTAATCCCATGGTTCACCTCCCCCAAAAACATGCAAAAACCGGGTGTTTAAAAAATGCTGTCATAAGTGTACCACAAACGTTCCGCGGAGAACACATCTTTGAAAAACCTATACAAATACAAAAAATAGACTACCGCCACTTTTTCCATTTTGTGTTATAACAATCCAGGTAGAATTCACTTGCACGTAAAGGAGTTTCCATGTCATTTTCCATCGCTGACTTTTACCAGTACGCCTGGGTTTTTCTGATCTATGCCTTCGGCGGCTGGGTGATTGAGGTGATTTTCCACGCTTCCCGCATGGGCCTGATCGTTAACCGCGGTTTCCTATGCGGACCGGTCTGTCCGGTGTACGGTGTCGTCGGCGTCATCGTTCATTTTCTTGTCACCGGCCTGATGCCCCTGTTTTCCGCCACCTCCGAGCTTGCAGACAGCAACCGGCCTACGGACATTCTTCTGCTCTATCTGGGCGGCGTGCTTCTGGCCACCCTGGTGGAGCTGATTGCCGGCTGGCTGATGTTTCATCTGTTTCACACCCGCTGGTGGGATTACAGCAACGAGCCCTTCAATCTGGGCGGCTATATCTGCCTGCGCTTTTCCCTGCTGTGGGGCATCGCCGTACTGGCCATCGTTCGCATGCTCACCCCCATGATCACTTCCCAGCGGGCCCTTTCCAATCCTTCTACGGCAGGTTGGGTGCTGCTGGTGATCAACTATGGCACCTTTATAGCCGACCTGGTGGTTTCCATCCTGATTGCCGCCGGATTCCGCAAGCGGATTCACGAGCTGGATGACATTCAGAAAACCCTCTCCCGCAGCGGCGATATTTTAAGCCGTCACATCGGCGAAAATGCCATGGCCAACCAGAACCGCATCGCGAAAGCCCAGGTCCAGGCGACCTTAGCCGGATACGAACTGCGGGATGCCATCACGGATACCCGGGAGGCGGTGGCGGATGCTTTCGCGGATACCCGGGAAGCGGTGGCGGATGCTCTCGCGGAGAGTGCAGCCCAGAATACGGCTTCCCTGCAGGAACTGCAGAAAAAAGCGGCAAACCTGCGCCGACAGCTTCAGGCCGGTATTCTGTTTGGTCCACGCCGTCTGCTGAAAGCCTTCCCCAATCTGAAAACGGATGTGGACGAGGATACGCTTACAGAAGTCCGCAAAGATCTTTAATCCAGATCTATCCGTCAGTTCATCTTCCTGACCTGACGGTCAAAATCTGCAGGCTTTCAGCCCGTGCAACCTACATGAAGAACAAAAACGGGAAGTCTCCATTCATCGGAGACTTCCCGTTTTTTACGCGATAAGATCGGCGAATATGTGCATGCTTACATGCAAGATATGCCACTCCATCTTTCAGTCATTACGCTCTTCTGGTAAACAGGTCCGACCGGCAGATCGCCGCCAGCACGAATAACAGCAGCAGGATGGGCGCCAGTTTCAGCAGCGCAACCACCAGTCCCAGCATCGCCATGCCTACCACAGCCCATAAGGTCAGTTTCAGAAGAAAGCCGGCAGATACGATGGCCAGGCGCACCAGAAATCCCATCAGTTTCAGTCCGAAAACCATCATTACCGCAATCATCACAATCATCATAATCGTCATCACTGCACCTCCTTGTACAGCCGATTCAAAATGCTCTCCATCCGATGGATGGCTTCTTCCAGTTTCATCCGGCCGTCGGCGATTTTTGACTGCACCAGAATGTCCGCCAGAAAACCGTCGAAGAAGAAATCCGCGAAGGTCAAAAGCCCATCCATGGAGATATCCATGTTTCGCAGATCCCGGATGTCTCCCAGTTCGTCCTGGAAGGCCTCCATCCAGTATTTCGCTTCTTCCAGTGCCTGCTCGGCGTCTCCCAGCTTAAAGTGCTTTACCAGGCCGGAAATCATGCCGCCGCCAAACAGATCCAGAAGGCCCCATCCCCGGGCACTGCCCAGTGCATCGTAGGCTTTGCGAAGGCTGTCCAGCGCATTCTCGCCCACCGCGATGGCTTCCCGGATTTCCTGGTTTCGGTCGTAACCTGTTCCGGCGCCGCTGCCGCTGTTCTGAAATCCGGTCTCGTAATAGGCGGCCTGACTGCCGCCGTTTCCGCTATTGCTTCCATTTCCGCCATAGCTGCCGTTTCCGCCTTCATCCCAGTTTACATATGCTCTCATGTTCTGCTCCTTTCCGGTTCGCGGATCGCCTTTCCCGGATATAAGAAAAGACCCTCACCGCGAACCTATCACAACCACTGTTCGCGATAAAAGTCTTGCAATCTCACCTGATACGGAAGCTCTCGCTTCGAATGACGGTTTCAAGCCCACCCAAAGGGGTGTTCTGCTACTCCCTTTTATCTTGATGCATATTCTAGCGCGTCGTTAAATAATTGTCAAGATCTTCACATTTATTTCACAGCATAATCGGATGGGGGAGCAAATACTCCCCCATCCCATATTTCCCTTGAGCCATGCAAAAGCCCCCTTCCACCGAAATTGAAGGAGGCTTTGCTGTTAACACATATTCACGTGATTCCTTACGCGGATACTCTTGCGGTCATCTTTGCAAAGAGCTTTTTGATGTTGTCCACCTGACCGAACACCAGGTTCACCAGGAAGACGAACAGTCCGGTCATAACCGTGGAAACGGCGGAACCTAAGTCAGAGGACAGCACCGCCTGCAGGCCGAAGTTCATCAGGCAGATGGTGATGGAACCCATGATGATGCCGATGGTATCGCCGCAGAACATGCCCACGTACAGGCCAACGAAAACCGGCAGGATGTTCGCGAACAGTTCACCTGCGGTAGACAGAGAGCTGTAGGATGCGTTGTGCAGGCCGTTGGATGCGTAGATCATGGTGGCAAAACCAAAGATCAGGCCGCTGTAGACGTAGGAAACGATGACGTTCTTGCGCTCGTTGATACCGATGTTGGCTGCCGCCTGCTGGTTGTTTGCCAGAAGCACCGACTGCTTACCTGTCTTCGACAGATAGCTGAAGAAGGCGTAAACGCCGACGGCACCGGCAATGGGAATCAGCACACCCGGGAAGCTGGAAAGCTGCTTTAAGGTCACGTTCGACACCAGGTTGATGCCGCCGCCGGTGAACAGCAGGGGCGTGATGGCCTCGTACAGCAGCGCCATGCCGATGGTGGCGATGGTGATGGGCAGCCGTCCGTATGCGTAAACCAGGGCAACACCGATGCTTAAGATCACGCAGCAGCCCAGGCAGAGTACGGCGAACAGCACCACGTTGTTTCCGTGGTCTTTCGCCACAGTACCGGAAATGATGGCGCTCATCAGCATGATCGCGCCGCCGGAAAAGTCGAAGCGGCCGCTCTTAAACTGGAGGCCGATGCCCATGGCGCAGGCCACCGAAAGTCCGATATTCGGAATCAGCGCACGCCACATCGTCCATGATCCAAAATAGGTCTTCCCGTTTGCGTAGCAGGCAATCATCATGATCAGAAACATGCCGAGGGGAAGCGCCAGCGTACCTGCGATATTTTTAATCCAATTTTTCATGGAAACAGCCTCCGTAATGATTCCTTAACCGGTTTCAACTTCGATTCAGTCGTTCCGGCGGATTCCGTTTTACTGTCCGCGGCCGGCCCAAAACCGGCCGCGTCCTTTTGTGTTTGTATTTATTTCGCCATGTAGTCGTCGATGCTGATGGAAGAAACCATCTCAACCAGCTCCGCATAGGTCGCGTTCTCGTTGTAGCGGGTGAAGTAGTTCTTCATCTCATCCCAGCTGACGGCCAGCTTGGAGATGTCTGCTGCCCACAGCGGGCTGTCATCGTGGATCTTCGCAAACTGCTCGGTGGTCTCCATGCTTAAGATACCGGAATCGATGCGCTCCGGGCCGGTCCAGTCAGCGAACTGCTTGCCCTGCAGAGCATTGTCGATCATTACCAGCGGATACAGTGCAGCTTCCGGAACGGCAACCAGCACGGAACCGATGGTCTGTCCGTCATCGCCGCTGTCCTGATACAGATCTTCCACGTTCTCATAGCCGCTGGTGAGCAGGATGGTATCGGCAGAGCAGGTACCGTCAGCCTTGGCGTTGAGCATGGTGGGATAGATAAAGGTGGTACCGGCGCAGATACCGACGATGGCATCCAGATCGCCATGACCTTCCTCCATGAAGAAGGAAGCATCCAGGGGCTTGAACTCCAGAACGGTGGGATCGCCCACGATTTCGATGGGTTCGTCAGCCGTCTTATTGTACTCTTCGATATCGGCATAGAAGGTGGAAGCCGCGATACCGGCATCCGGATAAGCGAAGGTCGGGAAGTGCATTACAGCGATCTTCTTGACGCCCTTGCTGATGGTCAGGTCCGCATAGTAGTGACCCTTGTCTTCACCGGCGATGTAGCCGTCACCGATGCTTCCAAGATAGTGGTCGTTCTCCAGCAGGCCGGCGTTCACGCCGCCATCGGTGTAGATGGAATCCATGTTGGAGTTGATGGTGGCCACATACATGTCCGGATACTCTTCCATGATGGCTTCAAGGCCGCCGTCCTGGCAGGCGATCATAGCCACAACGTCAGAGGTGTAGGCATTGCGCACAGCAGTCAGGTTTCCGTCGGGATCATTGTAGCCGTCGCCGTAAACCACTTCGAACTTGTAGCCGAGGTCGGCACAGGCCTGCTGATAAAATGCCACATAGTAATCGTAATAGGCGCCGCTGGTCAGGTTGGAAAGATATAAGATCTTTCCGCCGTCCGCCGTGGTGCTCTCCGCAGCCGGCTTCTCGCTTTCGGAGCTGGCAGCCGGAGCTGCGCTTTCGCTGCTGTTTGAGGTGTTGGTGTTAGCACTGTTGCTGCTGCCGCATCCGGCCAGAACGCCGGCGGTCATCAGGCAGGCCATGCCCAGAGCCAAAGCTTTTTTCAGCCACTGATGTTTCATGTTTCTCTCCTCCCATGAATTCACAACTTGTTTAATACTGCTTGTTTTGTAACCCGAATCGATCTGCGCTGCGGTTCATTTTCTCTTTCAGAAAGCCGCCATCTAAGAAGCAGACCGATCCAATGATCAACCCCCATGCGGGGAATCATCCATATCCAGGGGGATGCGTTAAAACCGCCTCCGCCTCTTTGCCCGGTCCGAGCCGGTTCACTGTGTGTTCGGTACCTTTTCGTATCCGGAAAGTGCACCGCCGTATAATCCGTCTGTCCTCCGTTATCTGGGTAGCACGCCGTTCTTCTTGCGGCAGGTGATCAGCACCACCAGAATGAAGATCACGGCCTTCACTAAGAAGGTCATACGGGTGGGCACGCCGATGATGGGCAGACCCACATCCAGCAGTGCGAAGGTGAAGGAACCGATGATGGCGCAGGAAATCCGGGAACGCATGCCGCCGTTTAAGGGCATACCGCCAAGGATTAAGGCCACCATGACGTTCATTTCAAAACCGGTACCGGTGGAGTCGGAAGCCGCGCCGGTGTAACCCATCTGGAACAGAGACGCGATCACCAGAGCCACCGCCAGGAACATGTAGGGGATCACACGGTATTTGACGATGTGAACACCACTCTGCTCCGCAGCCACCTTGTTGGCGCCGATGGCCTTTGCGTATTTACCGAACTTGGTAAAGTTGAAGAAGTAACCGATGATCAGCACTTCGATCACCAGGGCGATCACCATCACCACCGGCGATTTGAGGATGTGGGTATCCACCGCCCGAAGAAGGATGTTTCGGGTACCCAGCTTGGTGTAGATCACTGTGCTTAAACCGCTTAAGATCATCATGAACACAACCGATGAAATAACGGAATACATATGCAGGATCTCGCCGGCCGCGCCGTTGATCACGCCGATCACCACTGCGATCAGCAGGCAGATGATCACCGCAGGGATCAGATTTCCGAACTTCTCTCCTAACAGTACCAGGAGGGTGCTGTACAGGCCGATCTGCTTACCGATACTGATGTCCATGTTTCCAAGGCTGTAGATAAACACGGCGCCCACAGACATCAGGGCGGTGACGATCACGTCTGCCATCAGTGTGGAAATTTTGCTGGCTGACCAGATGCTCTCACCACGCATGCCGGTGGTAATGGTGAAAAAGATCACGCAGAACACCAGGCCGCCGATGGCGGAAATGTCCGCCGCATGCGTCTTCAGCCAACTGCCGAGACTTTGCTTTTCTGCTTCCTTTGCCATGAGGTTCCCCTTTCTCAATTCATTCGGAAGTCGTCCGGATGCGCTTGCATCAATTTAACTGCCGTTGTGATGATTCGCGCGGTTTCGGACTTTTACGCTTGAATCATCAAATCATATATTCGATGATGTCCGTCTGCTTCAGATCCGGTGAGCGGTCAAATTCCTTCGTCACCTTAAAATCTTTCATGATGATCAGATGATCCACCATGCCGATCAGCTCGGACAGTTCTTCAGAGATCATCAGAATGGCCTTGCCTTCTTTTTTCATCTGCTCAATCAAAGCATACATGGACTGCTTTACGGCGATATCCACGCCTCGGGTGGGGCAGTCCATAATGATCACTTCCGAACCCTTCGCGGACCATTTTGCAAAGGAAACCTTCTGCTTGTTGCCGCCGGACAGCGTGTTCACATACTGTTTGCCGCTGTTGCACTTGATGCTGAAATTGGCGATCTCCTGATCGGAAACCCGCTTCTCTTCCGCCGGGCTGATGAAGGTGGCCTTCTCGAGAGCCGGAATGGAAGGAAGGACGATGTTTTCCTGAATGGGGGCGTCTAAGATCAGTGCCTCGGAGTCACGGTTTTTGGAGATGTAGCCGATGCCGTTGTTGATGGCGGTTAAGGGGGTGTCGATCACCACGCCGTTGCGCACCACCCGGCCAGTCTCCAGTTTCTCCAGACCGTAGGCAATGCGGCCGATGTCATGCATGCCGCAGCCGGACAGGCCGCCGAATCCGATGATCTCGCCCTTGTGCAGCTTCAGGCTGAAATTGCGGATCGCACCAAGGGATACATCTTCCAGTTCTAAGGCCACCTCATCCTGATGAGAGGTGTCGTAATCCTCACGGTAGTATTTCTCACCGATGTCCCGGCCCACCATCAGGGTACGGATGGTTCTGACCGCATCCGGCGCGTCCATCTCTTCCCGGGTCAGGGTTCCGCGGATCTCGCCATCCCGAAGCACGGTCAGGGCGCTGCACTGTTCCATGATTTCGTCCATGTCGTGGGAAACGAAAACAACGGCCTTGTTTTCTTTCTCCGCCATGCGGTGAATCAGCTTGTACAGAATCTCGCGGCCTTCTAAGGACAGGGCCGTGGTGGTTTCGTCCACCACCAGGATTTCGGTGTCTTCCGTTACGCAGCGGGCCAGTTCGATGAGCTTGCGGTCTTCAAAGGTGTAGCGGTCGATGGGATCGGAAGCCTTGATATGTTCGATGCCGAAGGTCTTTAAAACCGCGTCCGCCGCCTTGTACATGGAGCGCATATTCATCACGCCGAATTTGGAGAACTCGTCTTCATGTCCGGCAAAGATGTTCTGAGCAACGCTCACACCGGGAATGGTATTGGCTTCCTGCAGGATCATGGAGATACCCGCGTTCTGGGCCTCTACCATGCTGTGGGGATGCCACGGCTGTCCCTTGTAGAACATCTCGCCCTTCGTTGCCGGCTGCATGCCGGAGGCGATCGACATAATCGTGGACTTGCCGGAACCGTTTTCACCGATCAGTCCGCGAATCTCACCGCGGTAAAGAGTGAAATCCACGTCTTTTAACGCGACGGTGGGACCAAACTCTTTACGCATGTGCTTTGCTTCAAAAAGCACTTCCTTTTCCATACCCTGCCAACCTTTCTGTCAAAAGATGACTTTTTTCTGATGCAACAAGTTTACGTTTTGCCTCGTCTTTGTGAAATGAATATGTTATGATGATTTAGCACGATTTTTTTCGAATCATCTGTTTTCAGAAATATGTTTCAAAAAGAAAAAGGTGCTGCCATGAATACTTCCATCGCATTTTCAGATCTGTTTTCCATCATCAATGACGCCTTCCGCCTGCGGGAAATCCATCTCTCCGCAGATTCCGAAAATCTGGCGGATCTGGACTTTCATTTTCGCGAAAACGTCCTGGGCAACTATGATTATCGGGCACTTTTTGACGAAATGACGGCCTCCGTTTCGCCCACATATCCGGTGAATTATGAGGATTCCCTGGGCGCGCACTATATCATACTCCAGGACCCCTGCGATCCGCCCGATACCTACATCTTCATCGGACCGGCCCTGTTTCAGCGGTTTACGGATCAGGATTTCGAGCCTCTGGTGGCCCGGAACCAAATCCCCCTCTCCCATTTAAATGATGTGAAATACTATATGGCCCGGCTGACTTTGGTTTCCGATCCTTTAGCTTTCCGGCAGATTTTTGACAGCCTGTTTCCCCGATGGATCGGCGAAGATGTGCATCTGCATTTTGTCCGAAGCAAGACCACCCGGGTGGACGAGCAGCGATTGGAAGCCAAAGCCGTGATTCCCGAATCCGTGGCCCAGTTCTCTTCTCTGGCCGCGCGGTACGATATGGAACACGGCATGACCAAGGCTGTCACCGAAGGAAACGTGAAAGAAGCCATCCACTACCACAACCTTTTCATGGGGTTTGTTCTGGATCCCCGCACCGGTGACGAGCTTCGGGATGGCAAAAACATGGTCATTGCCGTGGATACCCTGCTGCGCAAGGCGGCGGAGGATGCTTACGTGCATCCGCTGTACCTTGACCACATCAGCCGCACCATGGTGACCCAGATCGAAGGCATCAACAACGTGCTGGAACTGACCCACTTTGTCTCCACCATGATCCGCCGGTACTGCCTTTTAGTGAAATCCCACTCCCGCCGGGAATACTCTCCCATGATCCGGGACGTGCTGTCCTACATCGACTTCAACTATCAGGAAAAGCTGTCTCTGTCCACCTTAGCCGAGCAGTTTTCCGTCAGCAAAAGCCATCTGTCCACCGTATTTCATAAGGAAGTGCACCAGACGGTCACCGACTACATCAACAGCGTGCGCGTGGAGCGGGCCATCCTGCTCTTAAACACCACCAGCGACTCCATGCCCCTGATCGCGGAAAAATGCGGATTCTCGGATGCAAACTACTTCACCCGCACCTTTAAAAAGATGAAGGGGATGTCGCCGCTGCAGTATCGGAACATGATGGAGCGAAAAGAATAGGCAAGGATCGTGACTGAAATCGCAAGATTGTCCTAATGTTGCAAAAAGTTAGCGTTTTTTTTCATTCATGAAGGCAGATATACTGTGAGTAATTCAATCGAAAAACTTGCGGTTTTCTGCTTTTTTTATGCCTTCCGGGTTCTTTTACATATAGGAAGAACCTGGATTGAAGAGGGAAATCTGCTTCCGGGGGAATCGGCACAGATACCGCAGAACATCCGCAGGTCGTATCAGTGGAAAGGAGCACATGATGGCTGCAATTGATCTGAAGGCGAATCCGTTTTTCTTACGGGACCAGGATATCCGCTGGGTGGAGGACACCTTAGCAGGGATGTCTTTGGAGGAGAAGGTGGGACAGGTATTCTGCCCCATGGGCTATGCTTCGGAAGAAGGCGCCTTACATCATTTTGTAAATGAACTTCACGTCGGCGGTATGATGTACCGGCCGGGTTTAAAGGATGAAATCCGCCAGACCCATGCCCGCATTCAGAACATGGCGAAGATTCCGCTGCTGCTGGCGGCGAATACGGAAGCCGGCGGCGACGGCCTGTGCGTCGAAGGCACCAGCTTCGGCAAGCCCATGGCGGTGGCTGCGACGGACGATCCGAAGAATGCCTACCGCATGGGTTATACAGCCTGCGCCGAGGGCGCTGCGGCGGGCCTGAACTGGTCTTTTGCCCCCATTGTGGATATTGATATGGAGTTCCACAACCCCATTACCAACGTGCGTACCTTCGGAAGCAATCCGGGGCGCGTGCTGGCCATGGGCCTGGAGTATCTGCGGGGCGCGAAGGATGCCGGCGTAGCCGTGTCCATCAAGCATTTCCCCGGAGACGGCGTGGACGAGCGCGATCAGCATCTGGTCACCAGCATCAACAGCCTGCCGGCGGATACCTGGATGGAGACCTATGGTCACGTGTATCAGGAACTGATCAACGCCGGTGCTCAGACCGTGATGGTGGGCCACATCGCCCAGCCGGCCTGGGTGGAGCGGCTGCGTCCGGAATCCACCAAGGCAGAGCGTCTGCTTCCGGCCACGTTAAACAAAGACATCATTACCGGTCTGCTGCGGGGAAAACTGGGCTTTAACGGCATGATTTCCACCGATGCAACGCCGATGCTGGGTTTCACCTCCGCCATGTCCCGGGAAGACGCCATTCCCACCGTGTTAAACGCCGGCTGCGACATGATCCTGTTTAACAAGAGCATCGAAGAGGATTACGGATTCCTGATGGCCGCGGTACAGAGCGGCCGGGTGTCCATGGAACGTCTGGAAGAGGCCGTAACCCGTATCCTGGCAACCAAGGCTGCCCTGCATCTGCATGAAAAACAGGCCACCGGCACCCTGATTCCGAGAGAACAGGCACTGGAAATCGTGGGCTGCGAGAAACACCGCGCCTGGGCCAAAGAAGTGGCAGATCAGGCTGTGACACTGGTGAAGGATACCCAGAACCTGCTGCCGATTTCCCCGGAGAAATATCCCCGCGTCTATCTGAACGTGGTGCAGCGTTCCACCACTCCGAATACGCCTGTGGCCCTTCGCTGGAAAGAACTGTTTGAAAAGGAAGGTTTTGAAGTGGTGCTTCGCGACCGCAGCACCACCATCGAACCGGAAAACTTCGCGGGTATCAACATGACGCCGCAGAAGGCCGCACTTCTGGATGAGATTTACCGGCCGGTGGGTGCTTTTAAGGCCAGCACGGATCTGTACGTGTATGTGGTGGATGTGGAGAATGCGTCCAACTACACCACGGCCCGCATCGACTGGAACGTGGTGTTCGGCATGGGCGACGACGCCCCCTGGTTCGTGGGCGAAAAGCCGGCGCTGATGATCAGCACCTGCAATCCCTATCACCTGTTCGACGCCCCCATGATCCGCACGCTGGTGAACGCTTATGCGGAAACGCCGGTGATGGATGAAGCGGTTATGGACAAGATTTTAGGACGCAGCGAGTTTAAGGGTGTAAGCCCGGTGGATCCCTTCTGCGGAAAAGATTACCTTCGCTAAGCAAGTCTGATGATTCGTGATATTCACAAGAAAAGCGGGCACGTGTGATACGTGCCCGCTTTCGCCTGCTCTCCACCCTTCTGCAAGTCCATAGCTTCCGGGGGTAATTTTCACTTAATTAAACATCAAATCCGAAATACCGCACCGTGTTGTTGTAGGAAATTCCCTTTACAATCTTTTCCAGTGCCTTCTCATCCGCCGGATACTCTCCGTTTTCCACCCAGCCGCCGATCAGGTTGCACATGATGCGGCGGAAGTACTCATGACGGGTGTAGCTTAAGAAGCTGCGGGAGTCGGTAAGCATGCCGATGAAGTTGCCTAACAGACCTAAGTTGGCCAGAGAGGTCATCTGCTCGATCATGCCGGTCTTGTTGTCGTTGAACCACCAGGCACTGCCCTGCTGAATCTTGCCGATGGCGTCGCTGTTCTGGAAGCAGCCGATGACCGTTCCGATGGCGGCATTGTCCGCCGGATTCAAGGAGTACAGAATCGTTTTCGGAAGCTGATCCGTCTCGGCCAAAGCGTTTAAGAACTGACCCATCTCGATGGAAGAACCAAAGGTGTTGATGGCGTCAAAACCGGTGTCGGCGCCTAACTTCGCATACATGGACTTGTTTAAGTCACGCTGTACATTAAAGTGCAGCTGCATCACCCAGCCACGGTCCGCATAGGCGCGGCCCATTTCCAGCATCAGCATGGTGTTGTACTGCAGGCTTTCCAGATCGGAAACGGCTTCGCCGGCGCGGCCCTTCTGGAAGATGGCTTCCAGGGTGTCGTGATCCACCGGCTGATAATGGCAGTAATCCAGGCTGTGATCGGAAACGGAGCAGCCGTGGGCTTCGAAGAAGTCCAGACGCACCTTTAAGGCTTCGATCATGGAATCAAAGCTGTTCACCTCGATGCCGGATACTTCGGAAAGCTTTTCCAGATACGGGGCGAAGGAGGGCTTTTTGATGCCCATAGCCTTGTCCGGACGCCAGGCCGGAAGCACCTTGCAGGGCATGGTGGGATCGGCGGCCATCTTCTCGTGCCACTCCAGTGAATCCGCCGGATCGTCTGTGGTGCACACTAAGGTCACGTTGGAATTCTTGATCAGCTGGCGGGCGCTTAAGCCGCCCTGCAGCTTTTCGTTGCAGATGTTCCACACCTCTTCGGCGGTCTCACCGTTTAAGTGTCCCATGTAGCCGAAGTAGCGCTGCAGCTCTAAGTGGCTCCAGTGATACAGCGGATTGCCGATGGCCATCTCTAAGGTCTCGGCCCACTTCTGGAACTTCTCGCGGTCGGTGGCATCGCCGGTGATGTAACGCTCGTCCACGCCGTTACTGCGCATCTGGCGCCACTTGTAGTGGTCGCCCCCCAGCCAGACCTGGGTGATGTTGTCAAAGTGCTTGTCCTCGTAGATTTCCTGAGGGCTGATGTGGCAGTGATAGTCGATGATCGGCATCACAGCCGCATAATCATGATAGAGATGCTTCGCGGTCTCGGTTTCCAGCAGGAAATCTTTATCCATAAATGGTTTCATATTCTTCTCCTTTACCCCTCAAAGGTCTCCCGGTTGATCCACAGGCCCAGCGCCGGATTGGGAATGAAGTAGATCTCCTCGCCGTCAACGGTATTATAACCGTATTCCAGTTTCGTCGGATCATACTTCGCCGCCATCTCATCATAGTCGGCCGCGATAAAGCCCACGCCTTCGATCTCTTCCTTCGTAATCTCCTTCACCGCGTAGGTGATGTTGAACCGGCCGTCGGATGATCCGTGAATCAGATGAGCCGCAGCGCCCATGTTGTCCCGCAGGTCCTGGTTTTCCGGCTTTTCAAAGGCAGCCAGAGTCGCCAGACGGCCGTGATAGCCGTACTTGCGGATCAGCTGATCGATCTGGGGATCCTCGCCGAACAACTCCACGCCGGGAGCTAAAATAATCAGATCGCCGCCGTCCGCCATCATCATACGGGTGCGATACACGGCCTTGTTGCCCAGCCAGGTGCTCTTAAACTCGGAGGGATCCAGATAGACCACGCACTTTTTCACGCCGTGCTCCACGAAGTCGATGTTCTTCTCCTGGGCCAGTTTCACGGCCTCGGTCAGGCACTCCCGGCCCTCACCGATAAACAGACCGTGGGTGCGGATCTTTCCGCCCGGCGCCGTGGTAACGGTCAGAACCCACAGCAGCGGACGATCCGCCAGATAGTGGGTGCGGCCGTATTCAAAGACCTTTCGCACCGGGGTGTTGTCCCGGCCCATCATGCGCTCCATGCCGTACACGGCACCGATCATGTGGGACTTGTTGATCATGTCGCTGCCGCCCGCGCCCACAAAGATATTCTTCGCGTGGTTGGACATACCGATGACCTCGTGGGGAACCACCTGGCCCGGCGAAATGATCAGATCGTAGGACGGATCCATGATGCGGCGGTTCACTTCCACGCTGACCGGATCCTTCCACAGACCTTCGGTGATTTCGCTGACATATTCCGCCGGCACTTCGCCCAGCTTCATGACGTCGTTGCGCCAGTCATGGGCAAAGAAACGATCCGCCGGGATATCGCCGAACATGGCTTCCCGCTGCTCGTCCGATACGGGCAGATGGGTTCCTAAAGTGGGCATGATGTCCACTTCCACGCCGCGATCCGCGAGCGCATGATAGTATACATTTGTAATGTAGCCGGCATTGGAATGAAAACGGGTGAAGTCCGGCGGCAGAATCAGCACTTTCTTTAATTCTTTTCCTTCGATGGATGCAAGAAGCGCTTCCTTAATCTCCTCCGCGGTCAGACCCTCTTCGGCTGTTGCGATTTTGTATAATTCCATGGATCCCCCATTCTGTTAAAATCGAATACGGCGATGCGCCGCGGCCGGTTTTACCGACAACGGCGCACGCTTATAATCATTTTATGATTCGGCCGATTAGACTCCGGAGTAAGCGGAGAAACCGCCGTCCACAGGAAGCACCACGCCGGTCACAAAGCCAGAGGAAGCCTCATCACAGAAGAACAGCAGCGCGCCGATCAGCTCGTCGGGCTCGCCGAAACGTCCCATGGGGGTGGCGTTTAAGATCTTGCCGGTACGGGCTGTGGGAGAACCGTCTTCGTTCCACAGAAGCTTGGCGTTCTGGGCGGTGGAGAAGAAGCCCGGAGCAATGGCGTTGCAGCGGATGCCGGTCTTGGCAAAATGCACAGCCAGCCACTGGGTGAAGTTGGAAATACCGGACTTGGCAGCGCTGTAAGCCGGGATCTTGGTCAGCGGGGTGAACGCATTCATGGAGCTGATGTTGATGATGCAGCCGCTGCCCTGTTCCACCATGTCCTTGGCAAAGGCCTGGGTGGGAAGAAGGGTACCCATAACGTTTAAGGAGAACACCTTGGTGAAGGCGTCGTTGGACAGATCGAAGAAGCTCTTCTTCTCGGGATCAAGCATGGTCTCCATGGAGAAGAACTCGTCGTCGGTGGTGGCCATGGGATGGTTTCCGCCGGCGCCGTTGATTAAGATATCGCACTTGCCATAGTGATTTAACACGGCCTGATGTGCTTCCTCAACCACCGCTTCGTCAAGTACGTCGATGTGCACCGGGAAGGTGTCATAACCCTTGGCGTTCAGTTCGGCAGAAAGCTTCTCAGCCGCTTCCATGGTGCGGTCTAAGATGGCAACCTTTGCGCCGCACTCGGCAAGCACACGGCAGAACGCGCCGCAAAGCACGCCCGCGCCGCCGGTCACAGCGATCACTTTTCCGGTCAGATCCGGTTTCATCGTAAGATTCATCGTCTTTTCCTCCTTTATATTTCAGTCTGTGTTTTTTACTCGCTTTTCCCTTGGATTTTACCCTGCCTGCTTTTTCCTGAAGGCAGGTGATTTCCCGGTTTTTTTCGAGCACGCATGCCCATTTTCAGCGCAGGATTTCCTCAATAACCTTCGCCACACCATCCGCATCGCAGTCTTCCGCAATCCGATCCGCGGCCGCTTTGACATCTGCATGTCCGTTAGCCATGGCCACGCCGCAGCCGGCGGCTTTTAACATGGTCAGGTCATTTAACCCGTCCCCGAAAGCCATGGTCTGCTCCCGGCGAATGCCCAGTTTCTCGGCCATGCAAAGCAGGGCTTTTCCCTTGTCCGCATCGAGGCTGTTGATCTCGATGTTGTTGACTAAGGACGTGGACACCTGATACTGGGGATACTTCTCCGCAAGGATCGGCACTAAGGCGTCCCGGTAGGGAACGTCATCCTTTGTAAAAAGCTGCATCTTCTGGGGGCAGTGTCCGTTGTCCCGGATGAAGGCCTTCAGTTCAGGCACCGGGGAACGCAATTCCTGCACCATTTTCAGCGAATGAATATAGGAAATATACTCGTCCGCTCTCTCCTGCATCCAGGCTGTCATGTAGCCCCAGCCGTTGATGTAGCTGTCGTAGATCACCGGCAGCGTGTCCAGATACTCGTAAAAGGCCACGGCCTCGTCGGTAGGAATCGTCGCCGCATAGATGGGCTCGCCCGTCTTCGTATCGAACACTTCCGCGCCGTTGATGGTGATCACATAGCGCACAAAGGGCAACTGGCGGATCACTTCCGGCATGCCTTTATAGAAGCGGCCGGTGGCCGGTACGATTTCAATCCCGGCGGCCGCGGCGTCTTCCAGGGCTTTGCGGTTGCGATCAGACAGCTGCTTATCGCTATTTAACAGCGTGCCGTCCAGATCCAATGCAATGAGCTTTACATCCTGCATTCTGCTTTTCCCCCGACTGTCGTAATAACAGTGGCTTCTGAGGGGTTTGATTACGCTTCTCGCCTTTCAAATCCCCATGCTTGCTCTCGTCCCCCGGCTGTCGGATTTTCCGGCAGCCGGATGGGATTTGATTACGCTTTTCGCCGTCTAAATTACGCGTTGTAGGTGCTGGCAGAGGTGTTTCCGCCATGACCCGTCCAGTTGGTGTGGAAGAACTGGCCGCGGGGTGCATCTACGCGCTCATAGGTGTGGGCGCCGAAGTAGTCGCGCTGTGCCTGCAGCAGGTTGGCCGGCAGGTTGGCAGTGGTGTAGCCGTCGAACCAGGACAGAGCAGAGCTGAAAGCAGGCATCGGGATGCCGGCCTTCACGGCGTAAGATACAACTTCACGCCAGGAATCCACCAGAGTCTTCATGACGCCGCTGAAGTAGTCGTCCATCAGCAGGTTCTCAAGCTCGGGGTTCTTGTCATAGGCTTCCTTGATCTTGCCAAGGAAGACGCTTCTGATGATGCAGCCGCCGCGCCACATCAGAGCGATGCCGCCGTAGTTTAAGTTCCAGTTGTAGGTCTGGGCGGCGGAACGCATCAGGGTGTAGCCCTGGGCATAGGAAACGATCTTGGAGGCGTACAGCGCCTTGCGAACCGCTTCGATGAAGGCAGCCTTGTCGCCTTCGAAGGCCGGGTACTTGTGGGGATATTCCGCAGCAGCCTTCACGCGCTCGTCCTTCTGAGCGGACAGGCAGCGGGCAAACACGGCTTCGCAGATTAAGGTCAGCGGAACCGCCTCGTCAAGGGCAGCGATGCCGGTCCACTTACCGGTACCCTTCTGGCCGGCGCGGTCAAGGATCTTCTCCACGGTGGCTTCGCCGTTCTCATCCTTGTAGCCTAAGATGTCGCGGGTGATCTCGATCAGATAGCTGTCAAGCTCGGTCTCGTTCCAGGCCGCGAACACATCGTGCATTTCCTCGTTGGACAGGCCTAAGCCGTCACGAAGCAGCTGGTAGGCTTCGCAGATCAGCTGCATATCGCCGTACTCGATGCCGTTGTGAACCATCTTTACGAAGTGGCCGGCGCCGTTTTCGCCAACCCAGTCACAGCAGGCGCTACCGTCTTCCACTTTGGCGCAGATACCCTGGAAGATGGGTTTCACATAGGGCCAGGCTGCGGGAGATCCGCCGGGCATCATGGAGGGGCCGTTTAAGGCGCCTTCTTCACCGCCGGAAACGCCGGGGCCCACATACAGCAGGCCCGTGCTCTCCACATACTCGGTGCGGCGGATGGTGTCCGGGAAGTGGCTGTTACCGCCATCGATGATGATGTCGCCGGGCTCTAACACGCCCAGAAGTTTCTCGATAAAGTCGTCAACTGCCTGACCGGCCTTGACCATCATGAACACTTTGCGGGGCTTCTCTAAGTTGTCGCGCAGCTCTTCTAAGCTGTGGCAGCCGATGATGTTCTTACCGGCAGCACGGCCGTTTACGAACTTGTCAACCTTCTCTACGGTACGGTTGTAAACCGCAACGGTGAAGCCCTTGGATTCCATGTTCATCACCAGGTTTTCACCCATAACTGCCAGGCCGATCAGGCCGATATCCGCTTTTTTCATGGCTTTATTCTCCTTTTCTTTTAAATGCCGGAATTGTTATTCGGTTTCTCCCTCTTTACAGGATGCCCCATCATTCCGCTTTGAGTTAATGATATAACCTGTTATCTCTGTACGCGTGCGTTACCCGCATATACGTCCCAAACCTGCTTCTCATCCGCCGGCTCAGCGTAGTCGTTTAAGCTGGAAGCTGCCAGAACACCGGAAGCCCAGCCGAAGCCGATCCACTTATCCGGATCCCAGCCCTGGCTCACTGCGTAAAGCAGACCGCCGGAGAATCCGTCGCCGCCGCCGATACGATCCATAACCTGAATCGGCCGGGGCTCTTCCACGAACCACTGTCCATCTGCCCAGAGGATGGCGCCCCACAGATGCTCGTTGGCGGAAACCACCTGACGAAGGGTGGTGGCATAAGCCTTGGCATTGGGATACTTGGCGCGAACCTGGTCGATCATCACCTTGAAGCTGTCGATCTTGCTCTGCAGATCCTTGCCGCCGGCTTCCGGTCCCTTAAATCCAAGGCAAAGCTGGAAGTCTTCCTCGTTACCGACTAAGATATCGGCAGCCGCAGCGATCTCGCTGAAGGCGGCGGAAAGCTCTTCCTCGCGGCCTTTCCAGAAGGTGGCGCGGTAGTTTAAGTCGAAGGACACCAGGGTGCCGTGCTCTTTGGCGACCTTTGCTAAGGCCAGGCAGCACTGGGTGGTCTCGGGGCTCATGGCGGCGATCAGGCCGGACAGATGAAGGATGCCCACGCCTTCCTCACCGAAGATGCGCTCCAGATCGAAGTCATCAGCGGAAAGGGTGCGGCCCACTTCGCCGGCGCGGTCATTCCAGACACGGGGCGCACGAAGACCGAAACCGGAATCCGCGATGTTGAACTGATGGCGATAGCCCCAGGGGCCGCCCTGGGGGACATCCGGGCCTTCGCAGGCGATGTTGCGGGCGCGAAGCTGGGCTTTGATAAACGCAGCCACCGGGCTTCCTTCCACGAACTTTGACAGAACCAGGCACTCTTTGCCCAGGCTGGAAGCCACGTTCAACACGTTGCTCTCGGCACTGGTGGCCTGCATGTAAAACTGGTTGCTGTTATGCACCGCCATACGGTTGGCAGGGGTGATGCGCACGCCCATGCTGGTGACACAGGCCACAGCGTATTTGCAGTTCTCTCTGATTTTCAGATCCATTTGTTTTCCCTCTTTCTTTCTATGAATCATATACTTACCAGGTCGGGTTCTCCAGAAGGACTTTGTTGAACTCCGCCAGAGCGTTGGCCATGTTCTCGCCCTCGTAGGTGCCATCCCGAAGCTGATCAGCGATCTCGGCCGTGGCCTTCTCCCAGCTGGCATCCTCGGCGCCCGGAATAATCGGATAATACAGAACGCCGTTGGCGCGGGCTGCTTCGTAATCGCCAGGTGCATCGCCGATCATTAAGATGTGGTTCGGCGCATAGTGGCCGGAATTGGCCTTTTTGATGCACTCCGCCTTGGTGCCCAGTTCCTGGCCGGCCACTTCGGTGACGTAGGGAAGCAGGCCGTGCTCGCCCCACTCACGGACGATGGCTTCGTGAGGAGTCGCAGAAACGATGACGATGTCAGCGTACTCCATGAAGCGTGCGAAAGCATCCTTCACCTTCGGGAAGGGCGTCACGCCGCGGACGATGTGGGCGATGTTGGCGTCCACTTCCTCGGTCCACTGCATGGTGCGCTCTAAGATGGGATCGCTTTCCGGAAGGGAATCGTTGTAGGCCTTTAAGGAGGCGATGCTCAGCTTATCGGCGGAATCGATCCACTTCTGCAGGGAACTCATGTCGGGAGCCACATAGCCGCGCTCTTTCGCTTCCTTGCGCTCGCCTAACAGCTTTAAGGTGCGGATCAGCGCCGGATAGCGGTTCATGCCGCGGGTGGTGGAATACAGGTTCACGAATTCAGCAGCTTCACGGGCAAAACGGGAAACGCTCTGCAGTCCCCATACGTTCACCGTTGCCGGGCAGAAGCACTCTTTGTGCTTCAGTTCCATGTTGTCGAACACGCAGCCGTCAGAGTCGACGCAGACCATAAAGTCATGCTTGCGGTTCATGTTTACCAGGATGTCGTCCATGCCCATAAGTTTCTTCCTCCTTTATAAAAAACGGTTTCGGCCGGTCCCTTCCGGCCCTCATGATGCAAGTATAAAGGAAGGCGAAATGAAAAACCATTGAAGAGGTTGTTGTATACATTGCAAAAGTTGTGGTATGCTGTTTTTGCAATGCGGATGGTGGAGCAGTCAGCACCCCAAAAGCACTGGCCCTGCGCTGCCGAATAATAGAATGAAAGGATCCGCCCATGCCCAGAAAACAAGCCTTCACCACCCCCTTCTCCTCCCGGCAGTACATGCTCTCCCGGGACTTCGAAATCTTCTATTACAACGACAGCCATCTGCAGAGCGTGGACAACCACACCCACGACTACTACGAGTTTTACTTCTTCTTAGGCGGCAAGGTGTCCATGTCCATCCGGGACGAGGAATATCCTCTGCAGAAGGGAGACATGATCCTGATTCCTCCGGGGGTGCGCCATCATCTGCGCAATCACAATCCGGATCTGCCCTACCAGCGCTTCATCTTCTGGATCACCAAGGAGTACTTAAGCCGTCTGACCGCCCAGTCCCCGGACTACAGTTACCTGATGCAGGAAACGGCACTGACCCGGCATTTCATCTACCATTTCGACGTGCTGACCTTCAACGCCCTGCAGGGCAAAATCTACGCCCTGCTGGAAGAGATTCACTCCCTGCAGCGCTTCGGCCATGAGGCCCGCCTGACCTTAGACGTGGCCGACCTGGTGCTGTCTGTAAACCGCTACGCCTACGAGCAGGATCATCCGGCCTCCGAGCGGGAAACCCAGCACCTGTACGAAAACATCCTCACCTACATGGACCGGCACCTGACGGAAGAACTGTCCTTAGACCGCATTGCCGACAACTTCTTTGTCAGCAAGTATTACGTAGCCCACGTCTTCAAGGAACAGATGGGCCTGTCCGTGCATCAGTACATACAAAAAAAACGCCTCGAGCGAAGCTGCGAGGCGATTTTAGCCGGCGAAAACATTCACCGGGCCTGTGAACTATGCGGTTTTGGAGATTACTCCAGTTACTTTCGGGCTTTTAAAAAAGAATACGGCCTGTCTCCCAGCGAATACGCCGACGTACACGGAGGCATGCTGCGGACGCGGGAATCATGAAGATCTCCTTTTCCGTGCGAAATTCACGAGCATCAGCAGCGCACCTGCCAGGAAGATCAGCAGGAAGGCGATGGATGTGGGATCCACGCCGGTGGGGGCGATGTCGGGATGATCATTAATCACATCGACCGTTACGTCCGCCGTCAGCTTTCCGATGGTCTTTGAACGGGTTTCGTCTCCGTTCATCGTCGTTTTGTATCCTGTGTACTCTTCCTGCTGCAGTGTCAGAGCATCGCAGTTGGTGGGAACGTGAATCTCGGCCTTCTGCCAGTGTTTCAGATAAAAGACCGCCTTTCCGTTTTCATCGGCGATGGCAGAATCCAGGCCAACGGTATCCGATTCCGCATAGGCCCCGTCTTCCGCAGTCTTTTCCAGAATCAGCCATTCCACTTCTGTCCCTTCCGGAAGGCCGGACAAGGTATACATAAAACTCTTTGTGAGATCGCCCATTTCACCGGTAACCGTATTAGAAACGATGAGTCTGCAGGGCGTATACTCGTTGATGATTCTGACTTCTCCTCCGTCCTTCGTTAAGGCCACCTGATTGTGCTGATCACCTGTACCCTTTTCATAGGAAACCGTGTACTGATCCGGTACCGTTTCCGTAACGGTATAAGTTTTGCCGACATACAGTTCCACTTCCACATCCCAGTGGTTCTCTGCATTCAGCGTCCGGGTTTCATTCACACCCGGGCCGGAAATGGTGACGGTAACATGATCCGGCTGATTCGGATCCTTTTCACCTCTGAGGCTGTCCTTCCAGATTTTGCAGATTTCAATCGCACCTTTTTTCAGCGAGTTGGTGATCGTAAATTTTATTTTGTTATTGGATACTTCCTCTTCACGACTCAGCGTGATATCGTAATTGGAGAGCGCCTCCTCGATGTTGTCGGTCGTGATATTACATTCAATAGGGGTGCCATCTACGCTGTATGCAGGTATCTGGCCAACATGGGCCTGTTTCCAGAGGTTGTCTTTTTTATTGACTCCTGAGACGATATGCTCTGAGCTGTTCCCGCCGATATAAGAGTTATAGGAAATCTCGTAGCTGATCTCTGTATTGAGAACCGGATCTTCTGCATCAGGCTCAGGATTCCAGACTGTCTCAACAGACACATTCATCTGCTTTCTGACATTGGTGAATGTAGCTGTTGTTGCAGAATTGAATGTACCTTCAGCATTACCTGCGGATGTTGTGTATGCCGAAAACTCCCCATTGGCATCTGCCATAATGGGATCATCAATGCCTTCAACCCTGTAGTACACCTGTCTTACAGAATATTCAGCATCGTTCGGCACATAAAGCGAGAAACTTTCCCCTTTTTCGACCTCCGGTGTTTCGATTTCCCTGCCATTTGCCGTCACAGAATACTTAACTTTTGTGATACTGCCTGTACTGGCGCTATCATCTGTATCGTCCTGCCAATTGCTAGTGACCGTCAGTTTCTGATAAGGCACGAAAGAATTCGTTATCGTATAATGCGGAACCCCAACCTCAATGGGGGTTTGTGTCGAGCTCCATTTATACCTTGTGGCAATACAGTTTCCATTTGTTAAAAAGCCTATTAGGCCTATTAGGAATCCGTCGTCGTTCAATGTGAAGGATATGTCACTAAAATCACTTCTTCTATCCTGAGTCTCATCCCCATTCAAGTAGATCTGAACATTATTACTCGAAGCGCCCAGGTCGATGCCTAGTTTTCCGTGTTCAAATAACCTTTGTGTTCGCGTCCATGTTCCAAAATTGACAGCCGGAGTTGGATTGATTCTGTACTTATATCTATTGCCATCATTGCCAGTAAAAACGATATCAATCTGGTTTACATTGCTGATGTTTTTATTCGCTGTCAATGTTATAAGCGACCACCGGTTGTTATTGGCCGAATCATCTACCCAGCCTTCTGTATCCTGTGAACTGGTTTCATTAACCGTGTCGTTACTGAACTGTGCTTCTCCCCATTCTCCAGGAAATCCGATATCACCGGTTTCCGTATTGACGATCAGATCTCCTTCGCTCAGCTCATAACTATCATATTTTTCAACATATACCTTTCTGGCCCAACCATTCAGGCTTATATCGTCATTATTGGTATAGCTGTCAGATAAAGTCAGTTCTGTGATCTTGTCGCTGTTTCTGTCATCTTCAGCATATGCATTCAGCCTGGTCCTCTCGGTACCGGAAATGCCATATACTTCAAATGGAACACTCTGCTTCTGATTTTCCGGGACGCTGATGGCCCATACCTTTTGGATAACTATTGGTGTAAGGCCATCTACATGCTCTACATACTCATAATTCCAGATATAGAACCTGCCGCCGGATGCAGTGATCGCAGTGTCTGCACCATTTTTTTCAGATGTGATCTTATAATCTGACGAAACAGAAAGCGACCAGCTGCAGTTTTCCGGTATTACCACCGTATTCGGCGTCGAAGCGTTATCCTGGGTCAGTGTATAGGTCTTTCCCGCTTCAAACGGAACCGCACTGTAAGGAATACGAAGCAATCCGTTGGCGTCTGTCGTACCGCTCCAAACCTCCGTTCCGCCCTCCTTTAAGCTGAAATTGACATTCGGAATCGGCGTCAGTCGATCAACACCGGCTTCGCTAATCACTCCAAGCTTCATTTCAAGGTCTTTTTCAAGTTTTGGAGAGTTCGCTGCTGCTATTTTGTTGTAGTCCGGCGAATTAAAGGATGCGCTCACCGTCAAATTAATCTGCGCAACTTTGCGGCATAACAGAGGTGCTCCGGCACTTTGTCTGATGCTGAAACGGCACTTTGTTTTTCCAAAAGAAGAACTCCCGCAAATTAA
>JAZPYY010000108.1:0-8545 GCA_045544375.1 Shuttleworthella sp. | reverse complement strand
CGTGTCAACCCCTTCTTCTCTCGAGAGGAAGCCGACCTGTTCGGCCGCGGGCTCCGCCTCCATGAGCTTTGCGGCGGCGGAGGGCTGGTCAGCCGCCGGCACGGGTGTTGTCACAAGGATGGTCGTATTGCCGGTCGGGTCAAGCAGCGTATAGTCGATGCTCATCGCTGATAGTTCCGGAGGAACTGCACGGTTCTCTCCTGCTTCGGGTTTCCGAAGACTTCCTCGGGATCGCCCTGCTCGACGATGACGCCCTTGTCCATGAAAATGACCCTGTTGCTGACCGCCCGCGCGAAAGGCATCTCGTGCGTGACGACCACCATGGTCATCTTCTCGTCCGCCAGCTGGCGGATGACCTTTAAGACTTCGCCGGTAAGTTCCGGATCCAGGGCGCTGGTGGGTTCGTCAAAGAACAGAATGTTGGGATTCATGGCCAGTGCCCGGGCAATGGCCACACGCTGCTGCTGTCCGCCGGACAGCTGGCAGGGATAGGCGTCGGCCCGGTCGGCCAAACCCATCTTTCCCAGCAGTTCCATGGCCTCGGCGCGGACTTCGTCTTTTGCCCGTTTCTGCACCTTTAAGGGGGCGTCCATCACGTTCTTTAAAACGGAAAAATGGGGAAACAGGTTGAACTGCTGAAACACCAGTCCGAAATACTGCTTCATCTGCCGCAAACCGGCCGCGCCCACATATTCCACCACACCGGCGTCGTTGGTTTGGGCCGCGGTCTGGTCCATGTAGCGGATGGTTCCGCCATCAATGGTCTCTAAAAAGGTGGCGCACCGAAGCAGCGTGCTTTTTCCCGAACCGCTGGGACCGATGATGCTCACCACTTCGCCCTCGTCCACGTGCAGGCTGATGTCCTTTAAAACTTCGTGATCTTCAAAGGATTTCTGAATCCCTTTCATCTCAAAAATCATTGGTAAACCTCCGTGATCAGGAATAGTAGTCAAAGGCCTTTTCTACGCGTTCCATAACGAAAGCGACCACGTAGTTCGCAATAAAGTAAAACACGCCTGCGATGGCAAAAGGCACAAAGGACGTCTGGGAAGCTGCGATCTGCTTTGCCAGCGAAAACACCTCACTGTAGGCCAAGGTAAAGGCCAGGGAGGTATCCTTGACTAAGGTGATGATTTCGTTGGTCACAGAGGGCAGGATGGTCTTGATCACCTGGGGCAGAATGATGCCGAAAAAGGTCTGAGCCTTGCTGTAACCTAAGACATGGGCCGCCTCGTACTGTCCTGCCGGAATGGCTTCAATGCCGCCCCGGTAAATCTCGGCAAAATAGGCCGCGTAGTTGACGGAAAAGCCGATGATGATCGCCGTAAAACGGTATCCGCGGATGGATGCTCCAAACAGGTAATAGGGGCCGAAATACCAGGCCAGAAGCTGCAGCATCAGAGGCGTTCCACGCATAATGGCGATGAAGATTTTGGCGATCCAGGAAATGATAAGGATCTTTGACCGGCGGGCGGCCATGATCACAAATCCCAAGGGCAGGGAAAACAGAAGCGTCAGGAAAAAGATTCCGCAGGTTCGCAGCATGCCGCCTGCCATGGTCTGCAGCATTGTCTGAAAAGTCATAGTGATCTCCAGGTTCTAAAGAGGTGATCGCCGGCCGTTTCCGTGATGTGGCGTCTGCGGCGGACAATGGATGGAAAAAGTCTGTGCCGGCCGTCCGGTGTGTCATGCCAAAACCGGACGCCGGCACAGAAAAAAGATCTTTTACATGCCAGAGGCAGGGATTATTCCGCGTCGTTTCCGATGAGGAAAGAACCGGCGGTCGCATCGATGGCGATGGCGTCAATGGCGCCGGCCTTCAGGTCGTTGAAGGCAATGGTGTAGTTCTCATAAACTTTCAGGTCTTCAAAGGTCGCCGCCAGATCCGCGCGGTCCTCCTCAAGCATGGTCAGAGCAGAAGTGGCCGTCTGCACACCCACGATTTTGCCTGCCAGGTCGTCTAAAGTCTTAATGTCAGAGTCGGCCGGAACCAGGATGACCTGCGTATTCTTTGAATACGTAATGCCCCAGGTATAATCGTCTTCACGGCCTTCCTTGGTGAAACCGGACCAGATGCAGTCGCAGCTGCCGGAGGAAAGTTCGCCGTCCTTGGCGTCCCAGCTGAAGGGATGGGATTCATAGGTCCAGCCCATGTACTCGCAGACAGCCTGGGCCAGTTCCACGTCGAAGCCGCCCACAGAGCCGTCGTCCTGCAGATAGGAATAGGGCGGGAAGTCGTTGTCGAAGCCGTGACCGAAAACAAAGCTGCTGTCGCCGGATCCGCGCTCGGGCAGGGTGGACTCGTCGATGTCCTCCGCCTTTAAGCAAAGGTAATCCTTGATGTCGGGATACTTCTCGCCGATCTTGTCATAGGTGCCGTCTAACACCAGGGCCTGCACGGCCCCGCTGACGGTTTCGGCCAGTTCGGTGTCTTCCTTGCGGAAGCCGATGGCGTAGGATTCCACACCCATGGACTCCTCAAGAAATACGTAGGCCGCGCCATCCGTGGCGGTGGTCTCTTCTGTGGCGGTCTCTTCCGCGGTTTCGGCGGCATTGTCCGCTGCCGGTTCGGCGGTGGGCGTCGTGGTGCCGCTCTGGCCGCAGGCGCAAAGAGAAGCCATAAGGGTTGCTGCAAGAAGCAGGCTGATTGCTCGTTTCATGTTTTACATCTCCTCGTGTTGTCTTTTACAGTGAATCTCTGTTCGTGATCCCTGGGCGGAAATGATCGGTGCATTACGCATTACTGCTTTTATAATGGCCGATTTTCGTGGCCGCTTTAAGCATTTTTCTCACTGCCGTGCTATCACTCTATTGTGCTAAAGCGAAGGATCAAAGGAAAAGCCGATTCAGCAGAACCGGCTTTTCTTTCTGGACCCGAAGGGATTCGAACCCTCGACCCCCACAATGCGAATGTGGTGCGCTCCCAACTGCGCTACGAGCCCACGAACGGATATTATTCTAACGTTTGGGCATCGGAATGTCAACCCGAAATTTATATGATGATTCAAACGCCAAAAGTCCGACTCCACGCCACGCTCGCGTGGCGGTGGAGGAGAGGCTTATTGGCGTTTGAATCATATGATCTCTTCTTCCACCACTTCGCCGTCAATGATGGCTTCCCGTGTGGCTTTCGAAACCCGGTGCACCACGATCATATCCGTCAGGCCGTCCCACACCAGCATTCCGCCGATGATGGAAACGATGAGGGAAACCACGCCGAAGCCATGGAAAATGCAGATCAGTCCGAAGATGGCTGTCAGTGCCGCCACACACAAAGCCCAGGGCCAGCGGGCCTGCTTCATGGCGCGGGCTTCGATGGCCAGTCCCACTTCCTGCACGGCATGGACGATCATCAGCACGCCGGCCACCATGGGCAGGATGGAAACAATGGTCTGGGAATGACCTAAGGACCACAGGCCTAATGCCAGCACTACGATACCGCCTAAAAGGCCTCTGCGCTCTCCCACCAGAATACCTAACAGCATCACAGCGCCGCTTACGATTAAGGCCACGGAAATCAGCCGGGCGATGGTGGTCAGAATTGTGCCCGGCCAGAAGATCAGAAGAAGGCCCAGCAAAACCGTCAGCACCGCAGACAGGGTCAGATTCAGTCGAAATCCTTTCAGTAATTCTTTCATTCTTTTCCTTCTTTCCTCTTAAAACACTTCAATCGCGTAGTAAACCTCAAAGGTTTCCCCGGCAGCCAGAGTATTGCCATATTCCCGCTGGGACAGCTGCTGGTTGAAATCCGTCCGGTCGCAGCGGCCGTACCAGGGTTCGATGCACACAAAGGGCGCATTCTTGCCCGCCGGCGTCCATACGCCAAACAGGGGCGCGTCAAAGGATACGCAGAGCACCGGCTTGTGGTCCGCGTCCGTAATGGCCACCGCATCCGCCTGACGGTCTTCGAAAATCAGGGCGTCCTCGTCAAACAGCGGCCAGGACAGGGGCAGTTTTCCTTCGGAAAGATCGAAACTCTTGGTGCGATCCGACAGGCAGCCGCTGCCGTCTCCCTTGATGATTCCGGAGCAGATGGCTCCATTTACCGGTGCCCCGTTTTTGTAAAACACCAGTCCGCCGCCGTTGTAATCGCACAGGAATGCGGGATGTCCGCCGATAGAGAAATACATGGTTTCCTCTGCCGGATTTTCCACCTGCCAGGTCACAGTCACGGTTTTACCCATCAGACGGTAACCGATGAAGAGACGGAAGGCAAAGGGATACTTTTCATGGGTTGCTTCGGTGTCGCAAAGGGAAAACAGCAGGGAATCTTCCGTCTGCTCTTTCAGGGTAAACACCATATCCCGGGCAAAGCCGTGCTGGCCCATGGAGTAGGCTTTTCCATCATAATAGCTGGTTTTGCCCCGGTAGTTACCCACCAGCGGAAACAGCACCGGTGACGTGCGTCCCCAGAAAGCCGGATCCGCCTGCCACATCAGCTCCGCGCCGTCGGAAAGGCGCACAAGCGATCGGATTTCAGCACCGGCATCCGCCACGGTCAGCTTCAGGTTTTCGTTTGCAATCACGTATTCAGACATTTTCCCCTCCGTCCACTGTGTCAATTCTCAGGTGTTCGCATCTGCTGCGGTTTTAAAAGGATCCTCTGGCCCCCTCATCCAGTGCGGTTTTCGATAATCCTCCCGGAACCCGCATACGCGTCCGCCACCGTTTTGCCTTTGAAACCATTTATTCCTCAATAAACAGCACGCCCAGTGTTTTCGGTCCGCAGTGAGCCGATACCGTACAGCCGGCGCGGGTGTGATGCACTTCCCGGCATCCGGACGTCTCCCGAATGTAGGTAAGCAGATCGTCAATGATTTCCGGCTCAATCCCCCCGGATTCGGTGAGGAAGATGTGATTCGGGCGGATTTTCCGTCCTTCCAGTTCGTCCCGCACGTAGTTCCGGTACACCTGGGACATCTTTCCCCGGTACTTTTTGTACACGATGATGTTTCCGTCCACCAGTTTCAGCTCAGGTTTGATCTTCAGCAGGTTCGCGCCCAAGGCCACAATGCCCGAGCAGCGTCCGCCCTTCCACAGAAACTCCAGATTGTCCAGCACAAAGGTGGAGGAAACTTTCGTTTTTAACGTATTCAGATGATCGGCGATCTCTTTTGCGCTCATACCGCGATCCCGGCATTCCGCGGCTTCGACGGCTAAGAGGCCGATGCCTGTGGACAGCATTTCGCTGTCGATGACATAAACCCCCTCCAGCTCTTCCGCTGCCAGACGGGCGGCGTTCCAGATGTTGGAGAGCTTGGCGCTGATATCCAGATGCACCACTTCAAATCCCTGACCGGTATAAGCGGAAAAGAAATCGCTTAAGTCCTGGATGCCGGGGGCAGCCGTCTTCGGAAGGGATCCATCTTCATGATAATGACGGTAAATATCGTCCGGTGTAAAATCCTGACCGTCCAGGTAGCTCTGATCTCCCAGAACAATGGTCAGGGGGATGGTTTTGATCTGGAAGCGTTCCAGCAGTTCCGGCGTCAGATCCACGGTACTGTCTGCCGTGATCACCACCGGCCGGTGGGAAGAGTCCTTTGTTTCCATAAGATTATGCGTCCTCGTCTTTTTGCCTTGAGCCATGCCCGACAGACTCGCGAACGTAAGCGTTCACTCGTTGTCGCGGCATTCGCCGTATGCGTCCTCGAATAAAACAGCTCATGCAAACAAGTTTGCATGAGCCGTTTCCCGTCAAAATTCGAAAAGTGTTCTAATTAGAACTTGCCAGCCTTGGCAGCCTCTTCAATGGAGACCGCGGTGGAAACTGTCATACCAACCATCGGGTTGTTGCCAGCGCCGATTAAGCCCATCATTTCCACGTGCGCCGGAACCGAGGAGGATCCTGCGAACTGGGCGTCGGAATGCATACGGCCCATGGTATCGGTCATGCCGTAGGAAGCAGGACCGGCAGCCATGTTGTCGGGATGCAGGGTACGGCCGGTACCGCCGCCGGAAGCCACGGAGAAGTACTTCTTGCCGGCTTCAACGCGCTCTTTCTTGTAGGTGCCGGCTACCGGATGCTGGAAACGGGTCGGGTTGGTGGAGTTACCGGTGATGGAGACGTCTACGTTCTCCTTCCACATGATGGCAACACCTTCCTGAACGTCGTTGGCACCGTAGCAGTTCACCTTTGCACGGGGTGACTCCGGATCTTTGGAGTAGCACATGCGGAATACTTCCTTCACTTCGCCGGTGTAGTAATCGTACTCGGTTTCCACATAGGTGAAGCCGTTGATGCGGGAGATGATCTGCGCCGCATCCTTGCCGAGGCCGTTTAAGATAACGCGCAGCGGCTTGGTACGAACCTTGTTTGCCTTCTCGGCGATACCGATGGCGCCTTCAGCAGCCGCGAAGGACTCGTGGCCGGCTAAGAATGCGAAGCACTCGGTGTCTTCTTCCAGAAGCATCTTGCCAAGGTTGCCGTGGCCTAAGCCCACCTTACGGCGGTCAGCAACGGAACCCGGAATGCAGAAGGCCTGCAGGCCGATACCGATGGCGGCAGCGGCGTCCGCAGCGCGGCGGGAGCCCTTCTTGATGGCGATGGCGGCGCCTACGGTGTAGGCCCATTTTGCGTTTTCAAAGCAGATCGGCTGAATGCCTTCGATCAGATGATACACATCCAGTCCGGCAGCTTCGGTAATCTCTTTGCACTCTTCAATGGAAGAGATGCCATACTCCTTCAGCACGGCAAGGATCTGAGGCTCTCTTCTCTCATATGATTCAAATAATGCCATAACGGTTCCTCCTTAGAAAAAAGATCTCATTCTTTACTCGTGTCTGGGATCGATCATGCGGGCGGCATCTGCCACACGGCCATACTTGCCGCTGGCCTTCTGCATCGCGGTGGCGGCGTCGTCGCCGGCCTTGATGAAGTCCATCATCTTGCCGAAGTTCACATACTCGTAGCCGATGATCTGATCTTCTTCATCCAGGGCAAGCTTGGTGATGTAGCCGTCGGTGAGCTCCAGATAACGGGGGCCCTTCTCCAGCGTGCCGTAGGTGGTACCGATCATGGAACGGGTGCCCTTGCCAAGGTCCTCTAAGCCGGCGCCGATCTGCAGGCCGTCTTCAGAGAAAGCGCTCTGGGTACGTCCGTACACGATCTGCAGGAACAGCTCGCGCATGGCGGTGTTGATGGCATCGCACACCAGGTCGGTGTTTAAGGCTTCCATCACAGTCAGGCCCGGCAGGATTTCCGCGGCCATAGCGGCGGAATGGGTCATACCGGAGCAGCCGAGCGTCTCAACGAGGGCTTCCTGAATGATGCCGTCCTTCACGTTCAGGGGAAGCTTGCAGCAGCCCTGCTGGGGAGCGCACCAGCCAATACCATGGGTATAGCCGGAAATATCTTCCACCTTCTTCGCTTTTACCCACTTGGCTTCTTCCGGGATGGGAGCTGCACCGTGGTGGACTCCCTGTGCCACAGGGCACATGTTCTTGACTTCTGTCGAATAGATCATACTGTCCTCCTCATAAGGTAATCTAGACATGGAAATGATTCCTTTGTGATTTTATCACTTCACATCCGAATCCGCCACCTGTTTTTACGATTCTGCGGAAGCTTTTTTGCATCCCTCTGCTTGGATGCATCTCGCACTTCCGCGGGTGAATGCTCTAGGATTCGCTCTGTTTTTCCGCCAGCATTTCATCCAGAATCCCGGCCGACAGGGCGCACAGTCCCGGGCAGGGCCGTTTCCGGTAGTATTCCGGCGTCCGCTCTTCCGGATCGCCACCAGACTGAACCTGTTTCTGATTCACCCCGCTTCTAGTCAGCAGTTCCCGGCAGATGATGCTGCCCTCGGAGGCTTTAAACCGGTCGGCAAACTCCCGCACCCGGGCGTAGTGATTCTTCTTTGCCTCCGGATCCTTGGGATCGGAATAACCTTCCATCATCCCCAGCACCATCAGTGCGGCACTGACGGTTCCGCAGACTTCCCGCATCCGGCCCATGCCGCCGCCAAAGGAGGAGGATAGCTTCGCCGCCTGATCTATGTCCATCCCGGTCTCGTCGCAGAAGGCGCAGAAAACCGCCTGGCCGCAGTTATAACCGCTTTCGAATAATTCTTTTGCTTTGGGTCCGTGCATAATCATCTCCTATCCGCTTATTCGGCAATACGTGCAAGCAGTGCTGCGATCTGCTCTTCTGTCATACCGGCTCCCAGCAGGTAATCTTTGGCGCAGGAAGCTGGCAAACTGCTCGTCGCTGTCGAACTGGTTGCGGTCGTCCACGTAGTGGATATCCCGGGCATCCTGAATGGCTTTGTATGTGCCGGATTCCTTCTGTTCCACGCTGGCCGTGCAGTTTTCATCCAGACCCGCCACCATCCACAGATCGTCCCCGTTGTTGATGGCCGCCTTCACATAGTCGTAGCCCGGATAGGCGATGAGCAGCGGCTCTTTGGTCTGGGTATAATAGCCATTTTGACACTCCCCATGCCTAAAGGCAGGGGATTCTTGCTACCTGCCGCTACATAGTGGCTGACCAGAACATTTCTGTTAGGTCGTAGTGCAAGGTATGGGTATGCCATTACCCATCGTA
>JAZPYY010000107.1:0-4230 GCA_045544375.1 Shuttleworthella sp. | reverse complement strand
ATCGCGACGAGGACGGTGGGCATTTTATGCACACCGGACGACCGCGGAGGATAACAAGCGCTCTGCGCTTGTTATACCACAATCGCGACGAGGACGGTGGGCATTTTATGCACACCGGACGACCGCGGATGATAACAAGCGCTCTGCGCTTGTTATACCACAATCGCGACGAGGACGGTGGGCATTTATGCACACCGGACGACCGCGGAGGATAACAAGCGCTCTGCAAAAACGAAATGCGCTTTTTACCCTTGCGTTCTCTTTTTAAAACCGTTATACTTGCGCCTAATAAGAAGGAGGCTCTATGCGCAAACTATCCACCCGGCGGCTGATTTTTGCCGCTTTGCTTGCGGCTCTCACCGCCGCGGCTACATTGATCATACGGATTCCCACCCCGTCCATGGGCTTCATTCATCCCGGCGACGGGCTGGTGCTTCTGTGCGGGCTTCTTTTGGGTCCGCTGACCGGCGGTCTGGCTGCAGGGATTGGATCCATGTTTGCCGATCTGCTGGGCGGATATCTGGTTTACGCACCGGCCACCTTTGTGATCAAGGCCCTTTCCGCCTGGAGCATGGCAAAAGCATTCCGCTCACTGAATGCATTTCGGAAGCATCATCTCTCCCAAAATACAAGTTCCTGGGATCTTCCCGCCCTGATCGGCGCGGGGGTTCAGGCGGAGGCCGTGATGGTGATCGGCTACTTTGTTTTTGGGCTGATCCTTCTGGGTCCAGCGGCCTCCGGATTCTCCGCTTCGTCTCTGCACGCCGGTATCGCGGCGGCTGCTGCGGATATTCCCTTCAACCTTACACAGGGGATTTTGGGCGTCGCACTGGCTGCGGTTCTGTATCCCATCTTAAAGCCGCTGCTGAATCGCATGAACTGAAAATCAGATAAGTACTGAGCCACGCATACCCTGTAAACATATCGAAATCGATACCTATAAACAATGCAATGCCATCATAACGAAAGCCTGATGCTGTCCTAAAACAGACTGCATCAGGCTTTTTTAAGACCTTCTGAGATTAATTTCTGTTTTTAGATCTCCCGGAAGAAAGCGCATTCATCGTCATTGCACTTCTGTCCGTCTTCCGAGCGCATGTTGCAATGGAATACATGCTGCAGCGGATTCTCTTTGGTGCCGTAGGTGCGGTCCACAAAGGGCACGCCCAGGGCCGCCAGTTTTTCCGTTAACACCTTCTGGGCAGGCGGTCCGGCCAGCCCGTCTTCGTTGGCTGTCATGATGTAAGCCGGTGGGAATTCCTTCGTAATAAAGGGCACCGGATTCAGCGTCCGCAGTTCTTCCGGAGTACCGCCGTCCTTTAACAGCGCCTTCATCAGGCCGCGGGTCATGGGATTCGTATTCTTGTCCAGCGTGATTTTATACACGCCGCAGTTTAAGCCCACACCATTGATGCGCAGGGGCGTTCCGTCCGGTTTCGACGGTATTTCAATGCCCAGCAGCGCTGCGTATTCCGGATTGATGGTGGCCGTGGAATACACGGTCAGCATATGTCCGCCGGCGGAGTCACCCACGGCATAGATGCGGGACAGATCAAACCAGTCCGGATTCTTCATCATCCAGGAAAACACCAGGTTGGTGTCCTCGATGCCCGCCGGCCACTTGAATTCCGGCGCCACGCGGTAAGTGAAGTTCACCACCGCAAATCCCCGCTGGGCAAGGCTCATGCAGTAATACTGATAGCGCTCCTTGTCGCCGTAGGTCCAGCCGCCGCCGTGAATGCTGACGATCACCGGAAGGGGACCTTGGGTATTCTTCGGACGGTAGACGTCCATGATCTGCCATTGGGGATCATCCCCGAATACAATGTCGTCCCAGCGCTCGATATCCTCCGGCGTGGTCAGGCCCGCGTCCCGCTTGTCGTCTCCGGCCTTAAAGGCCTTCCGCAGCATGTCTGTGGTAAAGCTCATGATCTCCCCCTTTTGTTTGCTGATTCCCCCGGCCGTCTTTTTCTCGCCGGACACTGTCTAATTGCAGCACAGGCATCCGCGGCTGCCGGTACGTTTAAACGTCTTCCGGTATGCGGATGCCTGTTTTCATTTCAGATCTTTTTACGCCTCGTCGATGGCTTTGCCGATGTCGTGGCGCATGTACTTGTTTTCAAAGGAAATCCACTCCGTGGCCACATAGGCGTTGGCCCGGGCTTCCTTTAACGTGGCGCCCTTGGCAGTGATGCCCAGCACGCGTCCGCCGTTGGTGACGATCTCCCCCTTGTCGTTGGTGGCTGTTCCGGCATGGAAGCAGAAATTCTGCTCGTTGTCGAAATGCTCGAATCCGGTAATTGGAAAGCCTTTCTGATAAGAGACCGGATAACCGTCGGAGGCAAGCACCACGCAAACCGCAGCGTTGTCTTCAAAATCCAGTTCCACATCGGAAAGCATGCCGTTGACGCAGGCTTCCATCACTTCCACGATATCGTTCTTCATGCGGGGAAGCACCACCTGGGCCTCGGGGTCGCCGAAACGGGCATTGTACTCCAGCACCCGGGGACCGTTGGGGGTTAACATCAGGCCGAAGAAGATGACACCCACAAAGGGACGTCCCTCGGCGGCCATAGCGTCCACCGTGGCCTGATAGATGTGCTCACGGCAGAAGGCGTCCACTTCCGGCGTGTAGAAGGGGCTGGGGCTGAAGGTGCCCATGCCGCCGGTGTTTAAGCCCTGATCGCCGTCCATGGCGCGCTTGTGATCCTGAGCGCTGCTCATGATGCGGATGGTCTTGCCGTCCACAAAGGACAGCACCGACACCTCGCGGCCGGTCATGAATTCTTCGATGACCATCTTGTTTCCGGCGTCGCCGAACTTCTTGTCCTGCATGATCTCTTTGACGCCGGCTTCGGCTTCTTCAAAGGTGCTGCAGATCAGCACGCCTTTGCCCAGGGCCAGGCCGTCGGCCTTTAACACGGTGGGATAAGGTGCCGTCTTTAAGTATTCCAGGGCAGCCGCAGCGTCGGTAAAGGTCTCGTAAGCCGCTGTGGGAATGTTGTACTTCTTCATCAGGTCCTTGGAAAAGGCCTTGGAGCCTTCCAGGATCGCGGCATTCTTGCGGGGTCCGAACACCCGAAGGCCCCGGGCTTCAAACACATCCACGATGCCGCCCACCAGGGGATCATCCATGCCGATCACCGTCAGGCCGATATCATGGCTTTCGGCAAAATCAGCAAGGGATTCGAATTCCATGGCCTTAATGGGCACCAGTTCCGCGATCTGACCGATGCCGGCGTTGCCCGGCGCACAGTACAGTTTGTCCACCTTCGGGCTCTTTTTAATGGACATGCAGATGGCGTGTTCCCGTCCGCCGCTTCCTACCACAAGTATATTCATGTTCTTCTCCTTTTATTCAATGATCGTCCGGCCATCCTCTACTTTCACCCGTCCTTCGGCGATCAGGGAAATGGCCCTGGGAAGCAGTTTCCATTCGGCCTGCTCCATCACCCGCTGCTGCAGGCTCTTGGGCGTGTCATCCGGCAGGATCTCCACCGCCTTCTGCAGAATGATGGGGCCGGTGTCGGTTCCCTCATCCACGAAATGCACCGTGGCACCTGTCACCTTGACGCCCCGCTTTAAGGCTTCTTCGTGCACCTTCAGTCCGTAGTAACCCGTTCCGCAGAAGGAAGGAATCAGGGACGGGTGGATGTTGATGATGCGGTTGCGGTAGCGGCGGATCATCTCTTCCGGAATCACCACCAGGCAGCCGGCCAGAACTACAAGATCAATAGAAAGCGATTCTAATTTTTCCAGCAGAGCCTTGTGAAACTCCGCCCGGTTCTCAAAGGTTTTCGGGCTGATGACAAAGGCCGGAATGCCGGCATTTTCCGCCCGGGTCAGGGCGTATACGCCGGGGTTGTTGCTGATGACACCGGCGATTTCGGTGTTGGCAATGCTTCCGTCCGCCACGCCGTCAATGATGGCCTGCAGGTTTGTTCCACCGCCGGAAACCAGAACGGCAATACGCATAATGTTCCTCCTGTCTGCCGCGTTTTTTCTGCCTGCAGTATTTCTGACCGGCAGAAAACAGATCGGATAGGGGAGCCTTGCTTTCCCCATCCTGATGGGCACCCTTTTACTGAACGGTAACGCCCTTTTCGCCGTTGATGACTTTACCCACCACATAGACGGTTTCGCCGGCGGCTTCGATGGCCTTCATGGCGGTTTCCACATCCGCCGGATCCACGGCCAGCATCATGCCGATACCCATGTTGTAGGTGTTGT
>JAZPYY010000106.1:0-20020 GCA_045544375.1 Shuttleworthella sp. | reverse complement strand
GCAAACCAGTTTGCATCGCTGTTTTCTTCTCGTCCGCGCATGGCTCATTGCTTCGCGCACAAAAATAGCGGCTCCTTTCGGAGCCGCCTCAGCAATGATCAATATTCTTTTTTCAGTTGTCATGCAGAAAGGCTTCCGGCGGCAGCAGCACGCTCTTCACCTCGTAGTCAATACCCGTGCGCTGCCGTCCGTTTCGGAATGTCTCGTCGATACGCCTCTGAACAACTCCGCAGTTTTCCTGCAGAATGTTCACCAGCAGCACCAGATACTGGCCTTTTCCGTATTTTGCCACCGTGTCGGAATGCCGCACACTGCTGACCACAGACACCTGCAGCCGTTCGGACAGTTCCTCCATCCGGGTGCCCTCGCGGATGGGATTCCCCTTCCCGTCCACCAGGGTGCACAGCATCAGATAAATTCGATCCTGCTGACGGTCCATGGTACGTGAAAGAATCCGATAAACCTCCTGGAAGGCCGGATAGGAGCAAAGGAAACCGCCCCGGCCATGGTCGCCGTTATCCGACAGGTGTTCCTGAATATCCTCAATGGAATCGTGGGGATGAATCAGATAGGTGCTCATCCGGGCGGAAATCGACCGCACGTAAGACGCCGTGCGCTGACCATGCTCCCAGATGTAGCGATCCACCGTTTCTTCGCAGAAGGCCTCCGCTTCCTCGTAGCGCCCCAGGCTGGCAAGGGCTTCCACGATCAGCACTTCCCATTCCGCAAAGGGATCCACCTGCATGGCGTGTTCCCCCAGCTCCCGGAGGGTGTGATAATCCTTCTTCTTCCGAAGAAGATCCGCCGCCGCATTCACGCAATCCTGGAACATGGCGCGGAACCGGCGGGATTCCTGCACCACCCAGGGAGCGATGGACAGCTGATCCAGAAAGCCGCCCCGGTACAGCCGGCAGGCTTTCAAAAGCATGGAAAGCCGGGTTTCCGGATCCGGTTCGGAAGGCGCTGTCTGCCACAGATGTTCCAGTTCCGACGTATCCAGTTCCACCGGGATATCCGTGGTCCAATAGTAAATGCCCTTTTGAACCTGGATGTAATCCGCCTCCGGAAGTCCTGCATTTTTCAGGCGCTTTTTCGCGTTGTAGATGACGTTTCGAATGGCGTGGGAAACATCGTCCACCTCGCGGTTTTCAAACAGCATCTCCTTCAGCACGCCCCGCTCGGCGCCTTTGGAATAGAAAAACAGCACCGTTTCCATCAGCGCGTAAAACTGGGAGCCGGCCTGCCGGCCATCCACCAGTTCCTGTCCGTCCCAGGACATGGAAAAGCCGCCAAGCATTTTAACAACCAGTGCGTTTTGAGCCTTCTTCGCCATGGCGCACCACTCCTTCCCGTCAATCATTCCAGTAAATCAAACGTTTATGGAACCGTATCTATCCCATCAGGCTGTCCAGCTCTGTGCATTCATATCCGTGCGCCTCGGCCACATTTCTGTTGGTCAGCCTGCCCAGGTAGCAGTTGACACCCATGGCGATGGCGTTGTTCTCCTTCGCAGCCTGTTCCAGGCCCTTACCTGCAATCTCCAGACCGTATTTCAGGGTGGCATTCGTCAGGGCAATGGTGCTTGTTCTCGGAACGGATCCAGGCATGTTGCCCACGCAGTAGTGAACCACACCTTCTTCGATGTACACCGGATCGTCGTGGGTGGTAACGCGGGAAGATTCTCCGCAGCCGCCCTGGTCGATGGCAACATCCACAAAGACCGCGCCATCCTTCATCTCAGGCAGATACTTCTTTTTAAAGAGTTTGGGGGTAGAACCGCCGGGAATCAGCACGGAGCCGATCACAAGGTCCGCGCCAATCACGGACTTTTCGATATTGGAGTCGCTGGAATACAGCGTCTGAATGTGGGCGCCAAACATGTTGTCCAGCTCTTCTAAGCGCTTCAGGTTCACGTCCAGGATGGTGACGTTGGCTCCCATACCCACAGCAATCTTGCAGGCGTTCATGCCCACGGTACCGCCGCCAAGGATCACCACGTTGGCTTTCGGTGTGCCCGGAACGCCCGCGAGAAGAATACCCTCGCCGCCAAACTTTTTCTCCAGATACTTCGCGCCTTCCTGGATGGACAGACGACCCGCGATCTGACTCATGGGAGCAAGACAGGGCAGGGAGCGATCCTCTTCCTGGATGGTTTCATAGGCTACGGCCTTCACGTTCCCCTTCAGCAGCGCGTCCGTCTGTTCCTGATCTGCTGCAAGATGAAGATAGGTGTAGAGAATCAGGCCATCATGGAACAGCGGATACTCCTCCTTCAGCGGCTCTTTTACCTTGATCATCATATCCACCAGATGCCACACGTCGGCGGCGTTATCGATCAGGGACGCACCCGCATCCACATACTCATTGTCGGAAAAGCCGGAACCAACACCCGCTCCCTTTTCCATGTAAACATGATGTCCTGCAGCAACGTAGGAGCGCACATTGTCCGGGGTAAGACCCACGCGGAATTCGTTGTTTTTAATCTCCTTCACACATCCGATTTTCATACTGGTAACTTTCCTTTCTTTTCCTGATTCTAAAATACTTAATAACAGCAGATTAAAAAGAGACGGCGCGCCGCTCACTCTCAAATCATCTTCATCCATGCCGCTGTAACCAAATATATTGTTTAGTTTATCATTTTTTCGAAATCCGGACAAGAATTCACTGCTGTTCCGTGTGTCTTTTGCCTTTCGGTATTTGAAAGCTTCCCGCGGGCTACATGCCCGCGGTGAAACCTCTCATGCCCAAACCAGCGGAAAGCCGTCTGCTGTACTGCAAAACTTAGCTTCCATGGGCTACATGCCCGCGGTGAAACCTCTCATGCCCAAGCCTGCGGAAAGCCGTCGGCTATACGCAGAAAAGAGCCGAAATTTGGGCTTCCTGCCCAAATTCCAACTCCTCTTCACTTTTGCAAATGAACTTCCTCAAAAATGGGACGATGACCTGTCCCCTTTACTCCTTTATGACTTCCGGCTGTTTATGCCGTTTGTATCTGATTTGTCCGGTAATCGTATTATTCACGTATGTTTTATTAAACTGAAGATTTGGAAGCATTTCAAGGAGAATCGTATGGCAAAGTGGCAGAAACTTATGGAAAAAGGCGTTTCCGATGTGCAGTCGGTGGCGGAACGCATTCAGATTTGCCCGGAAGAGCTGGCCACTCTTGCTTCGTTGCAGGAGCGGTATCCGATGTTTATTAATGACTACTATCTCTCTCTGATCCATCCGGATCAGCCGGATGATCCCATCCGGAAGATGTGTGTCCCCAGTATCCAGGAACAGGCGAACAGCGGCAGTTTTGATACCAGCGGCGAGCAGGATCATACCGTTCTTCCCGGTCTGCAGCACAAGTATTCGCAGACAGCCCTGATCCTGTCAACGCATCAGTGCGCGATGTATTGCCGTTTTTGCTTTCGCAAACGCATGGTTGGCCTTTCGGATGCCGAAATCTGCCGTCACATACCACAGATGGCATCCTATGTACAGAACCATCCGGAAATCACCAACGTCCTCATCAGCGGCGGGGATGCTTTTATGAACAGCAATGATACTTTGCGGCAATATCTGGATGCGTTTTCCCGCATCCGGCATCTGGATCTGATTCGATTTGGAACCCGCACGCCGGTTGTTTTGCCGCAGCGGATTACCTCCGATCCGGAACTGATCGATCTTCTAAGGGAATACAACCGGATGAAGCAGCTGTATGTGGTCACTCATTTTAATCATCCCAGGGAGATTACCGCCGAATCCACTGCTGCGGTCAAAACACTGCTTCAGCTTGGTATTCCTGTTCGAAATCAAACCGTTCTCCTTAAGGATATCAACGATGATTCTGAGGTTCTTGGAACGCTTCTTCGCAGACTGACGTCCATCGGTGTGCAGCCTTATTATGTGTTTCAGTGCCGGCCTGTTACCGGTGTCATGAATCATTTTCAGGTTCCGCTTAAGAAAGGCTTCCAGACGTTCCAGGCGGCCATGAAAATGCAGAGCGGCCAGGGAAAAACCGTCCGTTACTGCCTCTCTCATGTTACCGGAAAAATCGAAGTCTTTGGGCTTCTGAACAACGAAACCATGCTGTTCAGATACCATCAGGCGAAGGATCCGGATGACATCGGGCGCATTTTTACACATCGCATCACGGATCAGCAGTGCTGGCTGTAAGCCCCCCTTCCACAGGCGCTGCCGCTGTTCTGGCTGCCGCTGTCCGACACACAGTCGCTGCCTCTGTACGGTCTGCCGCTGAACAGTATACAGGCGCTGCCGCTGTCCGGTGTTGTCTATACGCCTGCAATCTCTTCATACAGTTCCCGTAAGGACCCCACGGTGCGGCTTTTCTGATAGTATTCCCGTTTCAGACGATAGATATCACCGCAGGCGGCAATTTCACCGTTATTAAGAATCGCGATTCGGTCGCAGAATCCGTCAAGAAGCTCTGCCTGTTCGCTGGCAATAATCACCAAGGCCCCGTCCCATGTCATTTCGTTGATAATGGTTTTTACGGTGCGAATGCTTTCCGGCTTCATTCCAAAGAAGGGTTCGTCAAACAGAAGGATTTCCGGCCGTTTTCTTTGAAAGGACAGCAGCAGATCCGTCACCTCTTTCTCCTGATACTGATCCCGCTTTTCAGACAGATAGCAAATCGTCGTATTTGCGTAGTTGATCGATTTTCCGTTTATGAGAACCGTTCCGCTGTCCGCGTCTGACAGTCGCATCAGAATTCTTAAGATCGTCGTCTTTCCGGCGTCTTTTTTCCCAAGAATTCCAAACACCTTTCCGCTTTCAGCAGAGAACGACACCTGGTTCAGAACCGTTTTCCCGCCACACCGTTTCGATACCTGACAAACCTCCAGTTCCATGCGCCCTCTCCTTTTGAATGCAAGAATCCATCTGTTCCGATGATTTGCTCCCTTGAATAATAAAGATACAAAATCATCACTAATAAGGAACCAATGGGTTCCGCCTCTGCTGTAAAACAGGCGCTGTTCCGCAGGTGCCATGACACCCTCCATATACAACGTGCCTCAGTATACTCCCCACTCTTCACGCAGGATCGATGCAAGAATCACCTCGCCCCATGAATACTCAGGCAGAAAATCTCCGGCAAACTGATCTCCCGGCTTCGGATTCCTGTCCTGCCAGTCATAGTAGTCGCAGTCAAACCGATTTGTATCCGCCATCTGCCCTCTCGATGTGCTGACCAGGATCTCATCAATCCCCGCTTCGCGAAGAACCGTCTTCAGTCTCCGCACCGCATTGTAATAAACGCTCATAAGGGAATTGCTGTACGGCCGTCCCTCCCAGATGGTGCTGTATATTTCTTCATTGCTGATTTCGTGTCCTCTTTTTGAAATCACCAATGCAAGGATCTCTTTGGCCTTTCCGTTAAGAGGCACGGGCCGTCCGTTTTTCTTTACAATAAAACGTCCAAACATCTGAACATATATCTTTTTCCTCTGGCCTGCTGCAAGCAGCCGTAGTTTTTCCATCGTATTTCTTAGAATTTCCTTCGTGTAGGGCTTCAGGATGTACAGATCCCCGCCAAGTTTATTGAACTCATGAATATAGTCCTCGTGCGCTGTTACAAAAACGATCAGGATATCGCTTCGAACCGCCCGAAGCGCTTTCGCCAGTTCAATGCCGTCAAACTCCGGCATCTGTGCATCCAAAAACGCCACCTCCACCGCGTCCTTTTTTACATAATCTAATGCATCCTCTGCGTGTTCGAAGCAGCCTGAAAAAACGATATCCCCCACTTCCGCCATTAATCTCGTAAATTTGTGAATCATATATATCTCATCGTCTACAATGATTGCGCGCATGCATGTCCTCCTTTGGCAGCTGAACCGTGACCGTCGTTCCTTTTCCAATAACGCTTTCTATGCGGATGGATCCGCCCATTACCCTTTCCAGCCGAAACTGCAGATTCTGTATTCCCGCAGAATCCCTTTTTCCTTCAGCGGCTTCTTTCAGCACCTTCTCCACATCAAAGCCCGCGCCATTGTCCTCGACCTGGACAACCCATGCATCCTGTGTATCAAATGTACGCAGATAAACGGAACCGCCGGCTCTCCCTTTCTGATAAATGCCGTGCCTGATCGCGTTTTCCACCAGCGGCTGGATACTGAGCGGCAAAACATCGAACCGATCTTCTCCTATCTCATAATGTACATTCAGTTTATCTCCAAAACGCATTTTTTCGATATTGACATATGCTTTGATATTTCGCAGCTCCTCTTCAAACGGAATCGGCTCATCATTTGATACGGCCCGGACACAGCTGCGCAGATGAACCGTAAAATCTCCAAGCAGATCAGAGGCATACTTCGGATCCATCAGAATGATTTCCTGAATGGAGCCCAGGACGTTATACAGAAAATGCGGCTTCATCTGGCTGTTGGAGTTCCGGATCTGGCTCATTTCCAGTTCCATCTCCAGCTTTTCCAGTTCCTGCTCCTTCTTCTGCTGCTCCGTCAAATCATAGATTACGCTGAATACATGCAAATCTAAGCTCGTTCTCTCCTCATACAGATAAAACACCGCCCTGCAAGGCTGAAGGGTGTTTTGCTTCGTAAAAATCGAAAAAGAAATGGACGCGCGTCTTTCACCCCTGTCATAACAGTCCTTTAAATAGGCTCTGCTGCTGATTCGCCTGTAGCGCTCCATGTTCTTTGCGACCAAATGTTCCGCGATCCAATCCTGCATCTGTTCGTAGGACGGCATCTCGTGAGTGGATGGGAGTTCCATCAGCCCGTCGGCATGATCATATCGTCGTGGAGCGGATTTTTCCAGCACCAGGTCCTGTGAAAGATTGGCCTCAAGATACGCAGCCGCGCTTGCAAGAATCGCTTCCATATGGTTGTGTTCCCGCTGCTTCATGGCATCGATGTCCTCATCGTGCTTCTGCTGCAGCCGAATCAGCTCATCGACATTTCGCACGCCCATCAGCACGTGTTTTCCATCGACCGTATCCAAACAGGTCGCCCGAAGCTGATGATATGTGCTTGTTTCTGCGCTTTGAATCCGATAGATCAGCGAATAGTACTTTTCGCGGGTCACTCCGTCCAGCAGCGTTTTCTCCTGAAGCATCCGCAGAACATATTCCTGGTCCTCCAAGGCGATTATCCGACGAATGCCTCCTTCAAGGTCTGCGAAAAAATTTTCTCCGCTCTTCGCAAGTTTCAATTCCATATAAGCGTCGCTTTGATAATATGTCAGATATTTTTTTGACGGTACATGAATATCGTATATGCTTTCATAGTTATCAAAAAGTGCTTCTGCTATCATTTTATAAGTCACTGCACTGTCTCTGGCTGTTTTTGTATCCACGTTCAACTCCTTTTTTGCACTTCAGAAGCTGCTGTCCGCCGCCTCTTTACCCATCTGCCAAATCGCTGAAAACCTTGTTTATTCAAAGGAAGCATACCACGAGAGCTATTCAGCCGCAATTCCGTCGTCTACAAACAGCATACCCATTCTTCAATTGCGCAAGACAGATGCATACAAACAGCATACCAATCTTTCGATTGAACGAAAGAAACCTCCGGAGCATCGCCCCGGAGGTTCTTTTGCCACCTAATAAGATACCACAGAGAATCTAACGTTCAACTAACGTTTTTTTGAGTCCGCAAAATTGCAGGCCAAAAAATACGCCGCTATAAAAGCGGCGCTTAGGAAAGGAAACGTCACACGATGCGACAATGGCAAGTGAAGTGCTTATTCATCAAACAGATTTACTTCTCCGGCATAATCCGAATTAATGACGTAATACGCTTTTCCATCTTCCGGTTTCAGATAGATTCGGATTTTCTCCGCCGGATCTTCTCCATCTTTTGCCTGATCATAGGCATCAAGGATTGCAGCCTCGATCTCGGCAACCGGTATCTCATTATTATTAAACTGCAGATATGTTACAACATCCAACTTACTGTTCTTCTTCGTCTTTTCCTCTGGCATATCAGCTCCCCCTTTCGTTATGGTTCCCAGTATCTGTTTCAAAAACAGTCTCCGGCGCAAATAACCTCTGTATTGCAAAATCATAATACACTCCACACCCTTTTGCCTGCGCCGCAACGAAAGTTCCGTCTGCCATTGCCCACAAGATCGGACAAGCACGTCATTTTGCTTTCATCTATAAGGGGGCTGCCGCGGTTAGCGGCAGCCAAAGAAAGGATTTTAGAGCGTAAAAAGATGATGAGCACAACATCTCTTTACTTAATGAAGTAATTGTATTCTATCATCTGCATTCTAACAGGGAACTAACATTCCGGTGTTATCTGCATTGTTTTTCAATATTTTTTATCAGAATTTTTTTGTATCTCCCAGCTAAGATTCTCCAGCTCTCCCAGTGTTACCTCTCCCCAGCTGTAATTTGTCAGATAGCTTCCGCGATATTCGTGCATATGTCCGGCCGGATCTTCCAGATACCGGTACAGGTCACAGTCCACGGCCTCTGTCACAAGCCTCCTCTTTCCGTTGATCGACTCTACGATGCCGGTGATGCCGTGCTCTTCCAGATGATTTTTCAGCCGAAGAGCAACCTTTCGGTACCGCGCAAGAATCAGCGGGCTGACCGGCTCATCCTCCCACAGCAGCGAAATGGCTTCCTCCGGCGACACATAGCCGCCCCTTCTGTCGACCAGAACCGCCAGCAGCTCTTTCGCTTTTTCTGTCTTAAACATCACCGCCTTTCCATCGACAAAAACATCAAAATAACCAAAGGTACGGATCTGAACGCTCTTTTTTGCGTCTTCCTGCCGTTCCTTACAGCAAAAATAGCAGCCGGCCGTTCCGGTTTCCAGCAAAACAGCCTCGAATACGCCTTCTGTTCCATCCTCTCTCAGAAAACGGAACGGAATCTTTGACGATAACTCCTGTAAAGGTACACCCTTTAATACATGGTCAGAAAAAAAAGACCGGAGCACGGGCCGGTCCTGCTCTGCAACTGCCCGGTTCAGCCACTTTTCGGTTGCCTGCTCTAACTGCATCGGAATCCCCTCCAGGTATTCTCCGAGATAGGAAAGGTTCCCATGCAGATACCGTACCGTGCGTCTTTCACGGTCAAATTCAAATATCAGGTCAAATACACCCTTCAGCACATTCAGATAACGGTTTTCCTGCTCGTTTTGCTTTCGCATATAACGCTCTGTCACGTCCATGCATACGCTCTGAAACTCTTCCTTCCCCTCGGATGTCCGGTATTTTGCTACCCACCCAAACAACCGTCCCCCGCTTCCGTCTCCCCGGATCACGTTCATCTCTCCCGAGCAGGGCACGCCTTTCAGAAAAACCTCGCGTAAAACACGGGCAAACCGCTCCCGGCTGTCCGGCGCGATCATCAGATAAATGTTGCTCTGATACAATTCCGCCGGATCCAGCACATCAGAGGACTGCTCCGGGATGCGCATCATCTGCAGCATCTGTTCGTTTACATAAGTGATTCGCGGTGTTTTTTCACAGGTATAGCGCAGCAGTCCGCAGGGAACGGTTTCGCTGATCAGGCGAACGTTTTCTTCTTCCTCCTTCTTCAGCATGGTAATATCCGTAAGCACAGAATAACCCGTCATGCCCCCGTCCGGCCGGCGCCTTGAGGTCATGGTATCCACCACATATATAATTTCGCCGTTACGCTTTACCAGCCGGTACTGCACGGATCGGGTTTCTTCGTTTTTCTGCAATGCACTCAAAAAGCGGCGGTATCTGCCGATATCCGCCGGATGTACCAGAGGCATATACAAGTCCGCACCCGCTGTCACCAATTCTTCCGGAGCATACATCAAAAGTTCGCTTAAACTCCTGCTGGCATAGGATAAGCTGCAGGGATCCGTCAGTTCATATTCATGGTATCCGGAAATACATTGCTCCAGAATTCTTTTTTCATCCATTCTGCCTTCCTGTATCCTGTGCAAAGTCATATTCACCGATTCGCCGAAACCGCTCATATCTTTTCTGCAAAAGCTCCGGTTCCGCCTGCAGCTCCTGCAGGCTCTGTTTTATTTCCTGCCGCAAATTGCTGTAAAACGTTTCCGACCCGATGCCTTCCTCAGAAACGATTTTTTCGACAACGCCCAGCATCAGCGCATCTTCCGCTGTCAGCTTCAGACACTCCGCCGCGTCCATGGCACGTGTCGGATCTTTCCAAAGAATATTTGCACAGCCCTCCGGGGAAATCACGGAATAAACCGCATTTTCCAGCATCCAGACCCGGTCTGATACGCAGAGAGCCAGCGCGCCGCCGCTGCCGCCTTCTCCAATCACCACAGATATAACCGGAACACACAAAGTGCTCATCTCCATCAGGTTTTCCGCAATCGCCTGCCCCTGGCCGCGTTCCTCCGCCTCGATTCCACAATAGGCGCCGGATGTATCCACGAAACAGATGATCGGTCTTCCAAACTTTTCCGCCTGCTTCATCAGACGCAGCGCCTTTCGATAGCCCTCCGGAGAAGGTGCGCCGAAATTGCGCAGAGTGCGCTCCTTGGCCGTGTGTCCCTTTTCGATCGCAATGACCGTCACAGGCGCATCCTCCAGAATGGCAATTCCTGCCACGACCGAAGGATCGTCGCCAAACCGGCGGTCTCCGTGCAGTTCCACAAAGGACTGAAAAATATTCCGAATATAATCTGCGCCCGTCGGCCTCTTTCCGTCCCGCGCCATACGAACGCGTTCATATGCATTTACAGCCATCCGTTTCATCCTCTTTTGTGTGCTTTTAGCAGCGTATACAGATACTGCTTCTGTCTGCTGCGCGCCGCAATGCCGTCAATGAACCCATGCCGCAGCACGGACTCTGCCTGCTGAAAGCCCTTGGGCAGCGATTTTCTTGTTGTCTGTTCGACGATCCGCGCACCGGCGAAACCAACCACGGCACCGGGCTCCGCCAGAATAATATCGGCCTCCATCGCAAAACTGGCTGTCACGCCTCCGGTCGTCGGATCTGTGAGCACGGCGATATATAAAAGGCCGGCATCGCTGTGCCGCTTTACGGCAGCGCTGGTTTTCGCCATCTGCATCAGGGACAGAAGCCCTTCCTGCATTCTCGCACCACCGGATACGGTGTATCCGACCACCGGAAGCCGTTCGCTTAACGCGTATTCAAACAGACGGGTGATTTTCTCACCGACAACACTGCCCATGCTGCCCATCATGAAATAGCTTTCCATAACAAACAGGCAAATGTTTGCGCCGCGGATTTTCGCTGTCCCGCAGATAACCGCCTCCTCTTCGCCGCTGGCTTCCTGCACAATATCCAGCTTCTCCCGGTAGCCGGGAAAGGACAGCGGGTTGGATGCGCGTATGTCTGCAAACATTTCCTGAAAGGTATCCGGATCGGCAATCATCCCGATTCTCTGACGCGCGTTCATTCGGAAATGATACCCGCAGCTGCAAACCATCCGATTCGCCATCAGCTGACTGATCGCTGTTCGTTTTCGACAGTTTGGACACAGTTTCTCCGGCTCCTCCGCATCCTGCTGAATAGGAAGATGTTCTCTTCCGCCCTCTTCCAGTTTGTTTTTTGGCCGGATAAAGCGCAGTAAATCACTCATGCGTTCACCTGTTCCCCATAAAATCCAGATCGTAGCTGCCATTAAGGAAGCGCTCGTCATCGATGATGCTCAGCTGTTCTTCCCTGTTTGTTGAAAAGCCGTCTATCACCAGTTCGCAAAGCGCTGCGTTCATCTTTCGTATCGCCTCTTCTCTTGTGGACGCGAAGACAACCAGCTTCCCCACCAATGCATCGTAATAAGGAAGCACCTCCGCGCCCTGTAAAAGATAGGTGTCAAAACGAACCTGAGGCCCGCCCGGCACGTGCAAAAGGCTGACCTTTCCGCAGGAAAGCGCATTGATCCGGCATTCGATCGCCGTTCCCTGCATGCGGATATCCGGCTGGCAAAACGGCAGCGGCACGCCTGCCGCCAGGCGGATCTGCCACTTTACAAGGTCAATGCCCGTCAGCATTTCTGTCACGCAATGCTCCACCTGCAGACGGATATTCATTTCCATAAACCAGAAGCGGCCGCTGCGGTCCAGCAGAAACTCCGCTGTTCCAAGACCCGTATATTCCAGCCGCCGAACAGCCTCGCTAAGGGCTGTCTGTACGCGCGTCCGCATCAGATTCGTAACCGCCGGAGACGGCGCTTCCTCTACCAGTTTCTGGTGCCGGCGCTGCAAAGAGCAGTCCCGCTCTCCCGCAATTAAAACCTGTCCATCCTCATCCGCCAAAATCTGGAATTCCACATGTCTGGCCGGATAAATATATTTTTCCAGATAAATGCCGCCATCCCCAAAGGCCGCAGCAGCCTCTGCCTGCGCCTGCGGGAACAGTGACCGCACCTCTGAAGCATTCTTTGCCAGACGGATTCCCCGTCCGCCGCCGCCTGCACTGGCCTTGATCATGACGGGGAAACCCAGCTCCCGGGCACATTTTACCGCCTCATCCACAGAAGCCAGTCTCTGCGTCCCCGGAATCACAGCGAGACCAGCCTCCTGCATTCTCTCCTTCAGCAGTGCCTTGTCGGACATTTTATCCATAACATCCTGAGACGGGCCAATAAACACCAGGCCGTTCTTTTTGCAAAGTGCGGCAAATTCTGCGTTTTCTGACAGAAACCCATACCCGGGATGGATCGCCTGCGCCCCGGAAAGGCAGGCCGCACTGACGATTCGTTCACCGTTCAGGTAACTGTCCGTTGCGCCGGCGCTTCCGATACAGTAGCTTTCATCTGCAAGAGCGACGTGAAGCGCATCTGCATCCGCTTCCGAGAAAACAGCAACCGATAAGATGCCCATCTCCTTGCATGCACGGATGATCCGGACAGCAATCTCTCCGCGATTTGCAATCAGTATTTTTGAAAACATCCTTATGCTCCCTGCTTGATGGCGAAAGAAAACTGTGCCGTTACACATACTTTTCCATCAACGCTAACCGTTCCCTCCGCAAAGTAAAACGGAGCCATGGACCGCACAATCCGGCACTCGGTGTAGATCTGGTCCCCGGGATGCACAGGCGCCCGGAACCGAACCTTTTCGATGCCTGTATATAAAGGGATCTGCCCCTTCAAGACACTGTCCTTCATCAATACGCATGCGGTCTGCGCCAGGATTTCACACAAAATGACCCCAGGGACCACCGGCTGATTCGGGAAATGCCCCTGCAGAAAAAACTCGTCCCCGCGGACGTAATAAGATCCTATAGCGTTATCCTTGAACACAGAAGCCTCGTCCAGCAGAAGCATCGGCTCTCTGTGCGGCAGGATGGTTTTCAGTTCTTCCCGGTTCATACGCTCTCCTGTCTCCGAATCTGCATGATCTCCGTTCCAAATTCCACCATCTGGCCATTGGTTACGCAGATCTTTTCAACGACACCGCAAAGATCAGCCTTGATCTCATTCATCAGTTTCATGGCCTCGATGATAAACAAGGTGTCGCCTTCTTTCACCCTGCTTCCCACCGAGACAAAGGGGTCTTCGTTTTCAGCGGGAGCAGCATAAAAAACCCCCACCATATTGGATTTTATGGGAATCAGTTCGCCCTGGCCTTGCGTCTTCGTCTGCGCCGATGCCGCGTTGTCCGTTTGCGGGACATCCGCGGTTTTTGCACTCCCATTGCCGCCGCTCTTCCGTTTCTGAAGCCGAAGCGTAATTCCGTTCTCGGCAACAGACAGCTCCTCTATGCCCAGTTCACGCATCAGATCCGCGTATTTACGAATTTCTTCCTCGTTCATGATTCCGCCTTTCTCATAGCAAGACACGCGTTGTGTCCGCCAAACCCAAAGGAATTGGACAGGGCCAGCGTCGGTGCAGCATGTACCGCGTGAAGCGGAACATAATTCAGATCACACGCCGGGTCCGGTTCCAGAAGATGAATCGTTGGGGGAATCACGCCATCCCGAAGTGTCAGCAGACAAACCAGCGCTTCAATCGCTCCGGCCGCGCCAAGCATATGTCCGGTCATAGACTTCGTTGAGCTGATCCATGCCTGTTTGGCAGCATCCTCTCCCAATGCAAGGTGAATCGCCTTCGTTTCCGTAGCGTCATTCATCGGCGTTCCGGTTCCGTGGGCATTAATATAAACCTGATCCTCCGGTGTATATCCGGCCTCGGACATGGCCTGGCGGATTGCCCCGGCGCCGCCGGATCCATCCGGGTTCAATGCGGTCATATGATATGCATCACAGGTGGACCCGTAGCCGCAAAGCTCGCCATATATCTTTGCCCCGCGGTTTCGTGCGTGCTCATACTCCTCCAGAATCAGCACCGCTGCACCCTCACCCATGACAAACCCGTTTCTGCGTCTGTCAAACGGAAGCGCAGCCTGATCAGGATCCGACGATACCGAGAGCGCCTGCATATTGGTAAACCCGGCAACGGAAACCGGACAGATGGCCGCCTCCGTACCGCCGGAAATCACGGCATCGGCGTATCCGTGCCGAATCAGACGGACAGCCTCTCCAATTGCATTGCTGCCAGACGCACAAGCTGTGACCGCCGGCATTGCCGACCCTTTACATCCATATCGGATTGCAAGCATGCCCGCGGCCATATTGGCAATCATCATCGGAACCAGCAGCGGGGAAACCCGGTGAGGGCCCTTTTCCAGAAGCTTCGTATGTTCCGTCTCCAACGTCTGAATTCCGCCGATCCCGGCGCCAAGGTATACGGCAAAACGCTCCGGATCAACCTTGCCAAAGATCTGGCTGTCCTCCATCGCTTCAGCCGCAGCCGCCACTGCAAACTGGGTATATCGATCCGAACGGAGAGCCTCGTTCTTTTTCATATAGACCAGGGGATCAAAGTTTTTCACCTCCGCTGCAAGGGTTGCTTTATATTCAGCCGTATCAAACAATGTGATCGGTCCGATCCCGTTTTTCCCTTCCAGCAGATTCTGCCATGTTTCCTGAACCGAATTTCCCACCGGCGTCACTGCGCCAGCCCCGGTCACAACAACTCTTTTGAATTCACCCATGAAAGAAAACCTGCCTTCTTGTCTCTTCTTTTTTTCTGCCGTCTTAGCAGCAGAAAACTACATCGCCATTCCGCCGTCTACGCGCATTTTTCCTGCAGTCTTAGCAGCAAAAACTATATCGCCATTCCGCCGTCTACGCGCAGCGTGACTCCGGTGATATATTCCGCATCTGCAAGAAACACCACCGCTTTTGCCACATCCTCCGGGGTTCCCATTCTTTGAAGCGGAATCTGCTTTTTGATCTCCTGTCTGTTCAGGTGATCCGTCATATCCGTTTCAATAAAGCCGGGAGCAACGGCATTGCATCGGATGTTCCGTTTCGCGTATTCACGCGCCAGTGTTTTCGTCAGCCCGATCAGTCCGGCCTTGGACGCCGCATAGTTCGCCTGTCCGGGATTTCCCATCATGCCGGATATGGAGCTGACGTTAATAATGACGCCCTTGCGCTGTCTGACAAACAGCGCAAGACACTGTTTTGACATCAAAAATGCACCCTTCAGATTGGTGTCCAGAACAACGTCGAACTCCTCTTCTGTCATGACAACCGCCAGTTTATCTCTGGTAATGCCTGCATTGTTGACCAGAATGTCAATCTTCCCAAAGGTTTTTTGAATGGCATTTACGGTATCCGTCACCTGCAGACTGTTCTTTACGTCACAAAGATATGCCTCGGCCAAAACCCCATACTCCTGGCGCAGAAAGCGGCAAAGTTCCTCTGCGCGGTCTGCGGAATGCGAGCAAAGAACCGCAATATTCACTCCGTTTTTTGCCAGTTCCCGGGCGACGGCTTCTCCGATTCCGCGGGATGCGCCCGTAACAACGGCTGTTTTTTCTTTTAACATGCTTTTACCTCGTTCATAATCCTGGATAAGTCGGACACCGCATATGTTTTAACAGAAGGGTCCGTTTTGCGGATCATTGCGGAGAGGGTGGTTTTCGGGCCGATTTCAATAAAGGTGTCCACCCCAAAACGGACCATATTGCAGATGGTCTCCTCCCATCGAACCGGATGTACGATCTGCCTGGCCAGCAGCTGCCGCGCGCCGTCCGTTTCCGGAGCCGCGGTCACATTGGAAAACACCGGAATCTCTGCGGGACGAACGGTCGCCATTGAAAGCACGGTCTGAAACCTTCGGGCGGCCGAATCCATCAGCGGGCAATGAAATGCGCCGCTGACCGCAAGAGGGACCGTGCGGCCGCCCATGTCCCGAATGATTTTTTCAAAGGCTTCCCGCCGGGCTGTCTTTCCAGCGACCGAAATCTGCCCCGGGCAGTTAAAGTTAACGGCATAGACATCCTTCACCAGCATACAGGCCGTCTCCACCTGTTCTTTATCCAGGCGGAGCACCGCGTCCATGAAGGAATCTTCCTTCCTGGCAGCTTCCTCCATCGCGGCGCCGCGCTGTATGATCAGCCGAAAGCCCTCCTCCAGTGTAAATGCGCCTGCAAAGGTCCAGGCGGCTACCTCACCCATAGAAAACCCAGCCACCGCGTCCGGTTGGATCCCAACAGACCGAAGCACCTGAGCCGCCGCCATTTCCAACGCAAAAACACACGGCTGGGTTACAGCGGTGCTGCGCAATTCTTCCTTCGTTCCGCGAAAACACTGGTCAGACGTGTTGGGGCGGATCCGGTCAAGCAGTTCGAAGATCCGCGCCGCTTCCGGTTCATCCCTGCACAGCGCTTCTCCCATACCCGGGAACTGGTCCCCCTGGCCCGCAAACACGAAAGCTATCTTTCCCATGAAGCATATCCTTTCAACAGGCGAAATCCGTCTTCCGCAACGGATCGGACGATTTGAGCCGCCGGCTCTACACTGCGCACCATACAGGCTGCCTGACCGGAGAGAAAGCAGCCTTTTTGCTCATCTCCCTCCAGGACCGCAAGGCGAAGCGCCCCGCTGCCCATCGCTTCAAGCTGCTCGTCTGATGCACCGCCATATTCCGCTTTTTCATAGTTTCTGGAGAACGCGGTTCGCAGGCTGCGGACCGGATGTCCCAGCCGCCTGCCGGTCACCATAGTACATCTTTCTCCCGCGCGCAGAATTTTATCCCGATACACGGGATGAATGGTGCATTCCTCCGCCGCAAGAAACCGTGTACCCATCTGCACACCGTCCGCACCCAGCATCATGGCTGCAGCAAATCCTCTCCCGTCTGCAATGCCTCCTGCTGCAATCACCGGCAGCGAGGTAACGTCGCAAACCTGCGGCACCAATACCATCGTCGTCAGTTCGCCAACGTGTCCGCCGCTTTCACCGCCCTCGGCAATCAGCGCCGATGCGCCCAGCCGGGTCATGAGTTTTGCCATGGATGCCGACGCAACGACCGGAATGACATGAATGCCGGCAGCTTTCCAGCCGCTCATAAAAGCAGCGGGATTGCCGGCCCCTGTAGTCACCACCGGAATCCGTTCCTGTTCGACCAGCTCGGCAATATCCTCGGCAAAGGGACTCAGCAGCATAATATTGACCCCAAAAGGCCGGTCTGTCAGCGACCGCGCCTTCCGGATCTGAGCCCGGACATCGTCGGCGGACGCATTGCCTGCGGCAATGATTCCTAATCCGCCCCCCTCGGATACCGCAGCAGCAAGCCTTCCGTCTGCAATCCAGGCCATCCCGCCCTGAAACACCGGGTACGTTATGTTCAGCATTTCACAGATTCTGCACTGCATTACTTCATGCTCCTTATTTCTGCTGAAGGATTGCCGTTGCCAGTTCGTCGATCGTTTCCACCTTTTCATCCAGATCAATCTTCATGTCGATGGCATCCTCCAGACTCATCAGAAGATCCACTGTGTCCAGCGAATCGATGCCGGCATCCTCAAATCTTGTATTCGCATGAATCTCACCGGGTTCTGCGCCTGTTCTTTCTGCAACCAGATTCACAATATTCTTCATAAGCGCTGCTTTATTCATCGTTCCTTGTTCCTCCTTTTTTCTTTTCTCTCTTTTCCGGAATTCTTTTGTTTCTGGAATTCTTTTGTTTTTTCTTTTTTACGGAATTCCTTTGTTTTTGGGCTCCTGTATTTTGATACGGTAAGTATCTTACCCATCCATGCTTCCACCGCAGTTCCGCAGGTGTTCCACCTTCGTTCTTTTGCGCCGATGTTCCTCTCTTTTTCTTTGGTGCCGTTCTGGCAAAAGGCAAAAAGGCCATTTCCGCCCTGCGTGTTTGACACTCGTTAGTGTGCATAAGGTTAAATATTCTGTGGAAAGAATGGTCGAGTCCATTGCCGACAATGTCGATGTGCCTGCGGGCGGGATCGAAAAAGGCAGGCTGGCCATTTAGTATCTGAACACTGCATTCAAAAAGGAGGAAACATGAAAAAGTTTGCAGCAGAATGTATCGGAACCTTCGTACTGGTCTTTATCGGATGCGGTACGGCGGTGGCAGCAGGCTGTGATGCCACCATCGGCAGCGGTTACCTGGCAACGGCGCTGGCCTTTGGTCTGGTGATTGTGGCAATGGCCTATTCCATCGGAAATATCTCCGGCTGCCATATCAATCCGGCGGTTTCACTGGCGATGCTCCTAAGCGGCAAGATGAAGTTTGTGGACTTTATCGGCTATGTCGTTTCACAGGTAATCGGCGCGATCGCCGGTGCAGCAGCCCTGGCAGCCTTTGTCGGACGGGAAAGCGGACTGGGCGCTAACGGACTTTACAACGGAAACATCTGGCAGTCTCTGCTGATCGAGGTGATCCTAACCTTCGTTTTCGTTCTCGCCATCTTAGGCGTGACGTCCCGCACCGAAAATACGGCAGTGACGGGGCTGGTCATCGGCTTGACGCTGACATTGGTGCACATCATCGGCATCGCCTTTACGGGAACATCCGTAAACCCTGCCCGTTCCCTTGGCCCGGCCCTTCTTGCCGGCGGCGCCGCTCTTGCGAATGTCTGGGTATTTATCCTTGCTCCGCTTGCAGGTGCAGCTCTGGCCGCGGTATGCTACCGCATCCTGGACAGCAAGTAAGAAACATCATCGCACCCGCACGCCGGAGCATCCCGTGCAGGTTCACATTCAATTGAATAAAAACGTATGAATATAGCCCGGAAATCAATATCCCTATTGATTTCCGGGCTATCGTATTCCTCCTGATCCAGCTCTATAAAGACTCCTGTAGCGTGTCAGCTGTCATGATTCTCATTTTACAAATAGCATAAGTAAAAGTATTATGACTCATCTGACTCCGGTTTTCTTTTCACTGCTGTCAGCAAGATCGCAATCGCGGCTCCAGAGATCAATATCGCCAAGAAATACAGTGCTATATGGCTGCTGTCTCCTGTCTTCGGCGCTTTTGTATATGTTGGAGGTGCGGGGTCCTTCGTATTTGTCACAGTAAATCCGGTTTTTGCATCTCCCTGAATCCCTGTCGTGTAACCGCTTACAGAATCTTCAGAAACAGAATATTCTATCTTCTTTCCATTCTTGTATTCGTCCAACTCTGTAAAGTTTCCCGTCCACTTGTTATCAGCGTTTAGCACAAGACTTTTTCCGGTATCTTTGCCATCTGCAAGCAGACGAATCGTGATTTTATCCGGCCTGCTTTTGCCTTTGTTATTGTTGTCATCCCAGACTTTTGAGACAGAAATACTGGTCTTGCCCGGGGTATGGGTGTTGGTCACGTTGTAGCCGTCGTACTCCGGCGTGTAGTCGCTGATTGCATCCTCTGTGATGGCGTAGGTGATCTCGTTTCCGCCGTTTTCGTACTTCGGCAGATCTGTGAATGTCCAGCTCCAGTTCTCGGCCTCACCCACGGTCTTGCTGTCGATCTCGCTGCCGTTCTTCAGCAGACGGATGGTGATGCTCTCCGGTCTTACGCCGTCCTGGTTGTCATTGTCGTCCCAGGTCTTGGAGCCTGTGATCTCGGTCTTCTCCGGCTCATGGGTGTTTGTGATGGTGTAGCCGGTCGCGGCATCGCCGCTTACGTTGCTGATGTAACCCGTGACGTCTACTTCTTCTACCTTGTAGGTGACCTTCTGGCCGTTCTGATACTCGTCCAGATCGGTGAAGGTACCTGTCCAGTCATTGCCGGCGTTCAGTTCTAATGTTTTA
>JAZPYY010000105.1:0-11204 GCA_045544375.1 Shuttleworthella sp. | reverse complement strand
TAACCCATCAACTAGAATTTAATTTTTCAAATGACGACAGCTCATGCAAACAAGTTTGCATCGCTGTTTTCTTCTCGTCTGCGCATGGCTCATTGCTTCGCGCAAAAGGGACGGTGACATGTAAATGTCCCCCGTCCCTTTCCATGTTTTTTATCAGCCTTTGTGATGGACCTTTTTGTCGTCTTCCACCACGATGTCGTTTTTCACCTTCGCAGAGGTGCCCTCATCAAACTCATACTCGTTGCCCGGCAGTACCGCATTCAGCAGAATGCCTAAGATGGCAGCGATGGCCAGGGAGGTCAGGGTGATGGAGGTGCTGCCGATGGTGAAGGTCAGGCCGCCGGAGAAACCTAAGCCGCTGACTAAGATCACCGCAGCGATGATCAGGTTGCGGGACTTGGTGAAGTCCACCTGATTTTCAACCACGTTACGCACGCCGATGGCGGAAATCATACCGTAAAGGATGAAGCTGATACCGCCGATGATGGCCGCCGGCAGAGAACCGATGACTTCGGCAAACTTGGGCGAGAAGCTTAAGATGATGGCGTAAACTGCTGCCAGGCGGATGACCCGGGGATCATGCACGCGGGACAGTTCCAGAACACCGGTGTTTTCACCGTAGGTGGTGTTAGCCGGGCCGCCGAACAGGGCGGAGAAGGAAGTGGCAAGACCGTCGCCTAACAGGGTGCGGTGCAGGCCGGGATCCTGAACGAAATTCTCACCCACCGTAGCGGAGATGGCGGAGATGTCGCCGATGTGCTCCATCATGGAAGCGATGGCGATGGGGGCCATAACCAGGATGGCGGTGATGTCAAACTTGGCCAGCACGAAGGGCTGCAATGCAACGAACTTTGCGGAAGAAACCGTGGCAAAGCTTAAGATGGCGCTGCCGTCGGGATTGGTAAAGCCCACGCCGTTCATGACAAGAGCCACCACGTAGGAGATCACCACGCCCATGAGGATGGGGATGATCTTGAACATGCCCTTGCCCCAGATGTTAAAGGCCACAACCACCGCGAAGGCGATGATGGCTAACAGCCAGTTGGTGGAGGCGTTGGACACGGCGCTGGGCGCTAAGGACAGACCGATGCAGATGATGATGGGGCCCGTCACCACGGGAGGAAGGAAGCGCATAACCTTCTTGATGCCCACCAGTTTGATGACTAAGGCAAGCACCAGATACAGCAGGCCGGCCACCACCACGCCGCCGTTGGCGTAGGCTAATTTTTCATGCATGGGCATATCGGCGTACATGCCGGTATTTAATGCCGCCACGGCTGCATAGCCGCCTAAGAACGCGAAGGAGGAACCTAAGAACGCAGGTACCTTGCCCTTGGAAATCAGGTGGAACAGTAACGTTCCCAAACCGGCCATCAGAAGGGTTACCTGAACCGTCAGGCCCTCACCTTCAAAGTAACCGTTGACCAGAATCGGCACAAGGATCGTCGCGCCAAACATGGCGAACATGTGCTGCAGGCCAAGAATCAGCATTTTCGGGATGCCGAGCTTTCTCGCATCCTTGATTGCGGTCTTCTCGCTCATTTGTTTTTTCCTCCCTTTTTTCAGCGAAAAAAATGTTTCAAAAACATCACCGCATAATATAGCAGATTTATCCGCCGAAAACAACGAAAAAAAACGCCGAAGAATCCTCCCGGCAGACCCACCCCTCGGTTGACTTTACCCGTTCCTTATTCTACAATCGAGGCAGAATGTTTTACCGGCGGATCTTTTTCCTTATTAAAATCCGCGACTGCAAACCGTCTTTCGTTCCCGGCCATGTTCGGCGGACAAAAGGCTTTAAACCCTTTCAGGAGGAAACCATGAGCGTAACAAATTATTCCGACAACGTTGTCATCTTTGACCATCCGCTGATCCAGCACAAGATTTCCATGCTGCGCGACAAAAACACCGGCACCAACGAGTTCCGCAAGCTCGTCTCCGAAATCGCCATGCTCGAAGGCTACGAGGCCCTGCGGGATCTTCCCACGGAAGAGCGCGAAGTCGAAACGCCGATCGAAACCTGCATGTCCCCCTTTATCGCCGGCAAGAAACTGGCCATTGTCCCGATTCTTCGTGCGGGCCTGGGCATGGTGGACGGCATCTTAAGCCTGGTTCCCTCCGCAAAGGTGGGCCACATCGGTCTGTACCGTGATCCCGAAACCCACGAGCCCCACGAGTACTACTGCAAGCTGCCGGCACCCATCGAGCAGCGCACCATCGTGGTGGTGGATCCCATGCTTGCCACCGGCGGCAGCGGTGCAGAGGCCGGAGACTTCATCAAGCAGCACGGCGGTGTCCACATCAAGTTCATGTGCATCATCGCCGCACCGGAAGGCTTAAAGCGTCTGCATGAGGCCCATCCGGACATTCAGATTTACGTGGGTCACTTAGACCGCGAGCTGAACGAACACGCTTACATCTGCCCCGGCTTAGGCGACGCGGGCGACCGTATTTTCGGAACGAAGTAAATGGTTTTACACAATAGCGGACAGGAAAGACCTCTTTCCTGTCCGTGTGTGTTGTAACGGCAGGGAAAATCACATGACACTGACCCTTATCGGGATGCCCGGTGCGGGCAAAAGCACGGTGGGCGTCGTTCTCGCCAAAACCTTAGGATACGATTTCATCGACACGGATCTGGTGATCCAGCGGCAGATGAAGGCCCGTCTTCCGGAACTCATCGACCGGAACGGCATCGAGGGCTTCATTGATCTGGAAAACCGGATTTTAAGCGGGGTCGAAGCAGATGACGCCGTCATCGCCACCGGCGGAAGCGCCGTCTATGGTGACGAGGCCATGCGCCACTTTGCCGCCTTAGGCCCCGTCATCTACCTGAAGCTTTCCTGCGAGGAACTGTCGCCGCGGCTGGGTAATCTGGCCCGCCGGGGCGTGGTCATGCGAAACGGAAACACCCTTCAGGAACTCTTCGACGAACGCGCACCCCTTTATGAGAAGTACGCAACCCACACCGTGGAAGTGGGCAGACAGAACCTGACACAGGTGGTGGAAGCCATCACCCGGGCCGTGGGATTATAAGAAAAAGGAAGTACATATGTCTCTTTCGATTCACAAAGCCGCAAAAATCTTTCAGAAGGATAAAATCCGCCGGGGCATTCCCCTGCGGATCATCATCGTGGGCATGGGCAAGGTCGGCGCGACCCTGACCGCCGCCTTAAGCCGGGAGGACAACGACATCACCGTCATCGACCAGTCCCGGGAGGTGATCTCCGACATCACCAACCGTTTCGACGTCAATGCCGTGGTGGGTAACGGCGCGTCCATCCAGACCCTGCGGGATGCAGGCGTGGAAGACGCGGATCTGTTCATCGCCGTCACCCCCTCGGACGAGCTGAACCTGCTGTGCTGCACCATTGCCAAGCAAAGCAGCGCCGCAGCCACCATCGCCCGGGTGCGAAGCCCCGAATACAGCAACGAAACGGCTTATTTAAAGCAGACCTTAGGTCTGGCCATGATCATCAATCCCGATCTGGAAGCCGCCAGGGAAATCTCCCGGATTCTGTTTCTGCCCTCCGCCTTAGAGGTGAACTCCTTCGCCCACGGACAGGCGGAAATGGTAAAACTGCGCATTCCTTCCGGCAATGAATTAGATGGCATGGACTTAGCCACCTTCGGCCGCAAAATGCCCTCTTCCATCCTGATCTGCGCCATTGAGCGCAACGGCGACGTGATCATCCCCCGAGGCGACGACCGCATTCTCGGCGGCGATGTGATTTCCTTTGTGGCTCCGCCCAAGCAGGCCCGCCTGTTTCTGCACAACATCGGCATGGATTCCCAGCAGGTGGACAACTGCCTGATGGTAGGCGGCGGACGCACGGCCATCTATCTGGCCACTCTGCTGATGTCCATGGGCATCTCGGTGAAAATCGTGGAACAGTCCCGCAGCCGCTGCGAACAGCTCTGCGAGCAGCTGCCGGAGGCCATCATCATCAACGGTGACGGCACGGATGCCGCCCTGCTGAAGGAGGAGGGGATCGAAACCGCCCAGTCCTTCGTGGCCGCCACGGGCATCGACGAGGAAAACATCCTGCTGACCATGCACGCCCGCAGCGTCAGCAATGCCAAAACCGTCACAAAGGTCAACCGCATTTCCTTTAAGGACGTGCTGGCCTCCCTGGATTTAGGCAGCGTCATCTATCCCCGGTTTTTGACCGCCGACGCCATCTTAGCCTACGCCCGGGCGAAACGGGCCTCCTACGCCAGCAACATCGAAACCCTGTACCACATGTTTGACGACCGGGCCGAGGCCCTGGAATTTGTGGTGGACAGCGAATCCGACGTCACCGGCGTTCCGCTGAAAAACCTGAAGCTGAAGAACAACCTGGTGGTGTGCTTCATCCTCCATGAAGGACGGATGATCTTCCCCGGCGGCGAAGACACCATTCAGGTGGGGGATGCGGTCATGATCGTGACCACCCATTCCGGCTTTACGGACATCACGGATATTCTTGAGGGGTAACCACCGATCCCTTTGCTGCTTTACGGATATGACGGACATTCTGGAGGGTAACGACCGATCCCTATGCTGCACCGGATGATTGTTCTGGTCAGCCGGCCTGCTGAACTCTGCTTTTTAAAGGAAGTACTATGAACCGCACACTGGTTGCTTATTTTTTAGGTCAGGTGACCCGCATTGTGGGCCTCCTGATGCTGCTGCCCTGTCTGGTTTCCCTGGTTTACCAGGAACACGAGGGCGGCGTCTTTTTCGGCGTTTCCCTGGCATGTATTCTGCTGGGTACGCTGCTGTCTCTGAAAAAACCTGAAAACAACGTGTTTTACTTAAAGGAAGGCTGCATCCTGACCGCAGCCAGCTGGCTTCTCATCAGTCTGCTGGGGGCTCTTCCCTTCTGCCTGACCGGCGAGATCCCCTCCTTCCTGGACGCTTTGTTTGAAACCATTTCCGGTTTCACCACCACCGGATCTTCCATCCTGTCGGACGTGGAGGCCCTTTCCCATACAGCCCTGTTCTGGCGCAGCTTTACCCACTGGATCGGCGGTATGGGCGTGCTGGTCTTTCTTCTGGCCATTCTGCCCATGAGCGGCGGATCCAGCATCAACCTGATGCGGGCGGAAAGCCCGGGCCCGGACGTGGACAAGATCGTTCCGAAAATCCGTAGTTCGGCCATGACCCTGTACCTGATCTATCTGTCCATGACCGTGGTGGAAATCGTGTTGCTGCTGCTGTCCGGCATGCCTCTGTTTGATTCCCTGACCCTGTCCTTCGGCACGGCCGGTACCGGCGGTTTTGCCATTTTCAACTCCAGCATCGGCGGATACACAGCTCTGCAGCAGTGGATCATCACCATCTTCATGGCGCTGTTCGGCATCAATTTCAACTTCTACTACCTGCTTCTCATCGGTAACGTCAAGCGTGCTTTCAGCATGGAAGAAGTACGGGCGTATCTGGGCGTGATCGTCGCCGCCGTGGCAGTGATCACCTTAAACATCGCCTCCGACCTGGGATCCTTTGCCACAGCCCTTCGGCAGGCAGCCTTCCAGGTGTCTTCCATCATCACCACCACCGGCTACGGCACAGCGGATTTTGATCAGTGGCCGGCCCTTTCCAAGATGATCTTAGTCAGCCTGATGTTTGTGGGTGCCTGCGCCGGCAGCACCGGCGGCGGTATCAAGGTCTCCCGTTTCCTGGTCATGGCCCGCACCGTCCGCAAGGAAATCCGCACCTATGTGCATCCCCGGGGCGTGTGGCGCGTGCAGCTGGACGGCCGGGCCGTCCCCCATGAAACCCTGCGTTCCATCAACGTGTATATGTTCACCTTCCTGATTCTTTTCACCGTGGACGTGGCGCTGATCTGCCTGTTTGAAAACTGTGATCTGCTCACCGCCTTTACCTCGGTGGCAGCCACCATCAACAACATCGGCCCGGGCCTGGCCATGGTGGGACCCACCCAGAACTTCGGCTGGATGCATCCGGCGTCAAAGCTCGTGCTGTGCTTTGCCATGCTGGCCGGCCGTCTGGAACTGTTCCCCATGCTTCTGTTCTTCCATCCGGGCATCTGGCGGGATATGATCCGCAATCAGCGGGTAGCGCGGCATAACGGAAACATTGACCATATTTGATGTCAAATGAAAGAATCCCACGGGCATGTAGCCCGTGGGATTCTTTCATTTGACGTCTATCTCAAATAAATAGCCTGCTGCGCTGGCATATACGGTTTTAACGCATTAAACTTCCCGCAGCTTTGCCACTTCGCAGATCAGATCCACGCACAGATCCTCTCCTAAAGTACCGGAATCCAGCGCCAGATCGTAGTTGCGATAGTCGCCCCACACCCGGTCGGTGTAATACCGGTAATAGGTCTTTCTCTGCTTATCCTTCTTCTCCAGGCGCTTGCGGGCGTCCACATGCTCGATCTCACCGTAGCGCTCGATGATGCGGCGGGTACGGTGCTCCATGTCGGAATGGATGAAGACATTGATGCAGGGAATGCCCTCGGTGCGCAGGATGTAGTCGCTGCAGCGGCCCACGATGACGCAGGGTCCCTTGGCGGCGTAATCTAAAATCACCTTGCGCTGGGAGAGGAAAATCTCATCCTGGGGGCTCTGGAAATACATGGCGCTGGCGGAGGAGATGTCGAACCACTTGCTGGAAGGCGAGGTGTATTCACCCTGCTCTTCGATCATTTCTTTCGCGTAGCCGCTTTCGCTGGCAACCCTGGTGACGATTTCACCGTCATAAAACGGAATGTTCAGCTTTTTGGCTACCAGTTCCCCGATACTGTGGCCGCCGCTGCCAAACTCACGGCTAATGGTAATAATCGGATACATAAGAAATCCCCCTTTCCGTTTGTACCGGTTTCTGCTTTAATTTAATCATAAGGGAATCGGCTCAAAAAATCAAACCTTAGATGGAGAAAAATATGTTTGCGCAGGTATATTCATTATCAGGTGTCTACGAACAGCAGACCTTCTGGCAGGACGCCCATCTTCCCCTGACGGATCTGACCGCTCTTTCCGGAACCAACGCCTACTGCGACGCCCCGGCCATGGAAGAACTTCAGCATCTGTGGCAGAAGGATCCCTGCTTCCTGCGGTTTATTGATTCGGGAAATTATCACTATCTCTCCTATCTCACCGCGTCCCAGATCAGCGAGCCCTTTTCCCTGGTGCTCTTCGACAACCATCCGGATCTGCAGCAGCCTGCCTTCGGCGACATCCTCTCCTGCGGCGGCTGGGTGCGCTATGCCTTAGATCGGCTGCCCATGCTGCGCCGGGTGTATATGATCGGCGTGGACCCTGTTTTGCTGGAGGAAGAATCTCCTTTGCCTGGGCAGGTGCATGTCCTGCCGGCAGGGCTGCAAAACTACCCTTCATCAGAACGAATGGATAACCTCCCTCTTTTCATCAGCATCGATAAGGACGTTCTGTGCGAAGAAGACGCTGCCTGCAACTGGAGTCAGGGGCAGATGCGCCTTGCGGATCTTCTATCCATGCTGGACGCGCTGGCCGACAGACACCGTATTGTAAATGTGGACATCTGCGGCGAATCCTATCCGGATGATGCCCCTTGGGCTCACCGAAAAAACGACGATGCCAGCCGCAGCCTGCTGAACTGGTGCAGCCGGCATTTTTGGGAAAAAGCGGCGAATGTGTCTAAGAATTGATACACAATTAGAGTTGATATATCTTTTTATTTTCTGGTAATTTTTCACAGCAAAAGGGGTTTACAACCAACTTCTGAAATGGTAATATAATATCAGTTTCCGTGCAGGGGGTCGAGATACCTGCATCGAGACACAATTCTTTTCCTTTTATAGCTTGACGATAGTCACGAAAAAGGAGCTTTGGGAAACCAAAGCTCCTTTTTCGTGTTCAAAACCGGTTTCCCGGATCATTTCTTTTGATTCACACGAAGGGAATACCTTACGTCCAAATCTCCTTCGCGGTGTTCTGACCAGGCGTTTCTGACCAGGCGTTCTTAATAGGATTTCACCTGAATCCACAGGTCGTTGTAAAGCCGGTCCATCTCCTCCCCCAGATACTGGTAGGTCTCATTTCCCAGGTAATCCTGCATATCCGGGAAGCCGTAAGGGGATTCCAGATAATCCGGATCCTCTTCCAGTTCCTCCACAGCGATGTTGGGGGTGTGGTAGGTCAGGTATTCGTAGTTTAACAGGGCGATGTCCGGACGGCACATGAAGTCGATGAAGGCGTGGGCGTTGTCCATGTGGGGCGCGTCTTTGGTGATCACCCAGCTGTCGATCCAGATGTTGGTGCCCTCTTTTGGAACCACGTATTCCAGGTTTTCATCCTCCAGATGAATGATCAGCGCGTCGCCGGAGAAAATGACGCCCAGCTTCGCCTCGCCGGAAACCATCTTGTCCCGGATCTCATCCACGCCGTAGGCCTGCACCAGTTCCTTCTGCTCACAGAGCATGTCCCGGGCTTCCGCCAGCTCCTCGGGATCCGTGGTATTTAAGGAATATCCCAGGCGCAGCAGGGCGATGGCAAAGGCGTCCCGCACCGAATCCTGCATCAGAATGTCGTCCCGGTACTTCTCATCCCAGAGCACGTCCCAGCTGTCGATCTCCTCGTCCACGGTGGCGGTGTTGTACAGGATGCCTAAGGTGCCCCAGGCATAGGGCACGGAGTACACGTTACCCGGGTCAAAATACTCGGACTGCTCGAAGTACTCTTCGCCGATGTATTCCACGGCGTTGGGCAGCTTCTCAAAATCCAGGGGTGCCAAAAGATCGTTTTTGATCATCTTCTGGATCATGTAATCCGAGGGGCAGATCACGTCGTACACCGTTCCGCCGGCGGCGATTTTGGGATACATGGCCTCGTTGGTCTCAAATTCGTCCACAATGGCCGTGATGCCCGTTTCTTCTTCAAAAATATCCAGCACTTCCGGATCGAAATAGTCGCCCCAGTTGTAAACGTAGACCACGTTTTCCTCCGCCTCTTCGCCTCCGCAGGCAGAAAGGAAGGCGGCGGAAAGGAGCACAAAAGCCAGGAACAGGGACAGACGCACGTTTCGTCCCCGGCGCCCGTGGGCCGCCTGCTGATTTCTGTAAAAACTTCTCATAGATTCTTATGTCCTTTTACCGGCGTTACCGGATCATGCTCACGGCGTCCTGCTTCACGCCCCGTCGGGCTAAGGCCTTTCGGTTTAAGTGCAGCAGGAACAGAAGAAGCAGCAATGCGCCGGTCATCAGCGTGGTCAGGGCATACATTTCAGGATGAATACCCAGCTTCAGCTCGGCGTAGATGGCGGTGGGCAGGGTATCCACACCCACACCCTTGGTAAAGTGCGTGATGATAAAGTCGTCCGCCGACATGGTAAAGGCCATGAGAAAGCCGCTGACGATGCCCGGCACAATCTCGGGCAGCACCACGTGGAAAAAGGCCTGCACCGGCTTTGCTCCCAGGTCCATGGCCGACTCAAACAGGGCCATATCCATTCCCAGAAGCATAGGCAGAATATTAAGAAGCGCATAGGGCACACAGAAAATGGTGTGGGCCAGAAGCACGGAACCGTAACCGAACCGGATGCCCATACCTAAGAACAGCAGCATCAGGGAAATGCCGGTGACGATATCGGCGTTTAACATGGAAACATTGGACAAAGACGTTACAGCCAGGCGTTTTTTGCGGCTTACATTGACTATGGCCACAGAAGTGACAATGGCAATCAGCGTGGCAAACAGGGCCGCCAGAAAGCCGATGGACATGGTGTTGGCAAAGGCTTCCAGAATGTCTTCCCGCTCAAACAGGGACACATACCAGTCGAAGGTAAAATGGGTCCAGTGGCCGCGGAACTTGCTTTCGTTAAAGGACATGGCAATCAGCACGGCGATGGGCGCGTACAGAAAAGCCAGGATCAGCAGCAGGTACAGATTCTTGATCAGACGTTTCATTCGCCCCTCCTTTCCGCCACTGCGGACAGCAGCATGTTCAGGACGATGAATACCATCAGAATCACGGACAGACCGCTGCCTAAGTGCCAGTCGTAGCCCACCGTAAACTGCTGGTCGATGATGTTGCCGATCAGCAGGATCTTACCGCCGCCTAACAGGGCGCTGATGGTAAAGGTGGTCAGGGCCGGAATGAACACCATGGTAATGCCGCTTAAGATGCCCGGCACCGACAGGGGCAGGGTCACGTGCCAGAAGGCACGCCATCCGGATGCGCCTAAGTCGCTGGCCGCCTCGGGAAGTGCCGGATCCAGGGAGGACAGCACGTTGTAAAGGGGCAGAATCATGTAGGGCAGGAAATTGTACACCATGCCGCAGACAATGGCGAAGGGAGTGTTGATCAGATGCAGATCCGGCATGCCAAGCAGGCGAAGCAGCTGATTGATCAGACCGTTGCGCTCTAAAATGGTCTGCCAGGCCATGGCGGACAGCAGGGTGTTCATCCACAGAGGCAGCACGTATAAAAGAGCCAGCTCACTGCCGTGCTTTAAACGCTTTTCCGCTAAAATCAGGCACAGGGGATAGGCCAGAAGCAGACACACCGCCGTGGCGATTAAGGCCAGCAGCACGGACAGGCCTAAGGCCTTTAAGTATTCCCACCGGGCAATGACGGTGATGTTTTCTAAGGTAAAGCTGCCGGCAGCGTCGGTCAGGCCGTACCAGACCACCAGCCCCAGAGGCAGAAGAACGAAAATCACGCTCCAGATGGCGAAGGGCGACAGGAAGAGCGCGCGCATACGCTTGTTTTTAATCAATTTCTTCCAACGCCTCCTCATCTTCCGATTCGGGCTTGTGCATGATCTGAATATTGAAGGGATCTACCGTCAGCCGCACCTTCGTTCCCACCGGCGTGGGCTTCGTGGAATTCACCTGCCACTCAAAATCGCCGGTCATGACGCTCATCTCATAGAAGACGCCCTTAAACACCACATCGGTCACCACGCCGTTTAAGGCGTTGGGGTTGTCCGGCTCGGCGTTGGAAATGACCATGTCTTCCGGACGGATCTGCACGTCCACGGGCACGTTGGTGCCGAAGCCCTCGTCCACGCAGTCAAAACGCTTGCCGAAGATCTCCACCAGACGGTCTTTGATCATGGTGCCGGCGATGATGTTGCTGTCGCCCACGAAGGCCGCCACGAAGGCGTTTTCCGGCTCGTTGTAGATTTCTTCCGGCGTGCCCATCTGCTGGATGTAGCCCATGTTCATAACCACCACCGTGTCGGACATGGTCAGGGCTTCTTCCTGGTCGTG
>JAZPYY010000104.1:0-7252 GCA_045544375.1 Shuttleworthella sp. | reverse complement strand
CAAAAATGGCGGAGCATCGGACACCCTGCGCAAAAGCAGCGGCACGCCGGACGCCGTGGTGTGCAACGCCCGTCTGATGCAGAAGGACGGCAGCGCCCTGCTGTGGTTTCGCACAGAGGAACACAAACAGCTGCTGAATGATTTTGACACCTGGATTTCGGTGGGAACCCAGATCATTTCCCCGGGGCAGGTGCTTCTGCGAAAAGATGCCATCCCCGGGTCCTGGACGGCGCGGGCCCTGCAGCGAAACGGCAGTGACGATTACTATCTGTGGCTTCTGATGCTGGCGGAGGGACGGCGTTTTGAGTATTTGGATGCGCCCCTTTACACCCACCGTTACACCGGAAGCAACCTGTCGGAGGATACCAGGCGGACGGACGATTCCACCTATGAGTTTCTGCAGCTGTTGCAGGAGAATCCGGCGTTTCCGCCGAAAGCCTGCCGGCGGCTTTCTGAAATGATCGCCTACAAGGCGGCCTTCCGGGCGGGAGGAATCGGAACGAAACTATGGGAGACGGCAAAGCATCCGGGACTGTTTCTGGCGAACCTGCGCTACAAAAAAGTGACGAAAACCGGGTACGGGTTTAACCGGTAAAACGGATATGACAGATATTTCGAAAAGAGCAAAAACAGCCATTCTCATGGCCACATATAACGGCGAACGCTATCTTCTTCCCATGCTGGAATCTCTGGAAGCCCAGACGGACCGGGACTGGATCTGCTTCATCCATGACGACGGTTCCAAGGACCGTACGCCGGCGCTGCTTTTGCAGTGGATTGACGAACACGGCAAAGAAGCTGGGGCGTACTGTCTGGTGGAGGGTCCGGCCACCGGCAGTCCGGCGGCGAATTTCTTTTACCTGCTGTCACAGGTAGAGGCGGACACCTATCTGTTTGCCGACCAGGATGACGTGTGGCTGCCTCAGAAGGTGGGAAAAACAAGGAGCTGTCTGGCGGCGCTTTCGAATGATGCCCCCCGGGCGGTCTTTACCGATATGTATGTCACTGATGAGACATTAAACGTGCTGGCCCCATCCTTTATCCGTTCCATCGGCCGCGATCCACAGCGGACGGCGTGGCCTCAGCTTCTGATCGACAATCCGGCAGCAGGCTGCACCATGATGTTTAACCGCGCTTTGCGCGATCGGGCGCTGCAAGCCACAGATGAAAAGGCTCTTTCCGAAATCGAGATGCACGACGGCTGGCTGCTGCTTTTGGCTTCCATATACGGACGAGTGGACTGCGTAGACGAGCCGCTAGTGTATTACCGGCAGCATCCGAACAACGAGATGGGAGCGGTGCGGGAGTCCCGCCTGCAGAAGATCCTCCGAAATGTATCTGATCTGGTGACCGGCCGGTTTGCTGCGGAAAAAAAGCAATTTCACCAGAAAGAAAAAACACTGGCTGCCCTCCTGCTAAGGCAGCCGGATTTACCGGAATCCGTAGGCGTGGTGCTGAAGGAACTGGTGGAATTAGACGCCCACGGAAAACTGTACCGGATGCGCTGGTATAAAGGACACGGACTTAGCCGGGCACAGAACGACTTCTGGATGCGGCTTTGGGTTTAATCTCTTGCAAGCTGGCCCGATTCGTGCTATGATGTTGCGCAATGAAACAAAAGCTGTGAAGGGGAGTAGTAGGTTTCCACGCTGCAAAAAGAGAGAGGGTCCTTAGGCTGAAAGATCCTTTGCAACACGGGATTTCGAAGTCGCCCCGGAGCCGGCCGGCTGAACCCGGAAAAGAACAGATTCCACATAAGAATCATAAAAACATTCTAATTTCCGCAACTAAGCCCGCCCGAATCGTCCGCGTAAAGGATAAGAGGAGAACAAACATAGGTGGTACCGCGTTTATGACGCCCTATGCAAGCATGCGCCTGCACAGGGCGTTTATCATTTTAAAGGAGACCAGTCATGAGCAAAGAATTATCCAAAACCTATGATCCCAAGGGCCTGGAAGACCGCCTGTATAAAAAGTGGGAAGACAACGGCTATTTCCACGCTGAGGTCGACCGCAGCAAGAAACCTTTTACCATTGTAATGCCGCCCCCGAACATCACCGGCCAGCTGCACATGGGCCATGCCTTAGATAACACCCTGCAGGATATTCTGATCCGCTACAAAAAGCTGCAGGGCTTTAACGCGCTGTGGCAGCCGGGCACGGACCACGCCTCCATCGCCACCGAAGTGAAGATCATCGAGAAACTCAAAGAGCAGGGCATTGCCAAGGAAGATCTGGGCCGCGAGGGCTTTTTGAAACGCGCCTGGGAGTGGAAGGAAGAGTACGGCGGACGCATCGTTTCCCAGCTGAAGAAAATCGGTTCCGCCGCGGACTGGCAGCGGGAGCGTTTTACCATGGACGAGGGCTGTTCCGAGGCCGTGGAAGAGGTGTTCGTCAAGCTTTTTGATCAGGGCTATATTTATAAAGGCAATCGAATTATCAACTGGTGCCCGGTGTGCCAGACCTCCATTTCCGACGCGGAAGTGGTGCACGAGGAACAGGCCGGCCATTTCTGGCACATCCTGTATCCTGTCGCTGGCGAGGAAGGCCGCTTCGTGGAGATTGCCACCACCCGTCCCGAGACCATGCTGGGTGATACGGCCCTTGCCGTCCATCCGGAAGACGACCGCTACGCGGATCTGGTGGGCAAAAACGTGATTCTTCCCATTGTGAATAAGGAAATCCCGGTGGTGGCCGACGAATACGTGGATCGGGAATTCGGTACCGGCGTGGTGAAGATTACCCCGGCCCACGACCCCAACGACTTTGAGGTGGGCAAGCGCCATGACCTGCCTGTGATCAACATCTTAAACGATGACGCCACCATCAATGAAAACGGCGGAAAGTACGCCGGTATGGACCGCTATGCCGCCCGCAAGGCCATCGTGGCCGAACTGGAGGAACTGGGCCTTCTGGTGAAGGTGGAAGATCACGTGCACAACGTGGGTACCCACGACCGCTGCAAGACCACGGTGGAGCCCATGGTCAAACCCCAGTGGTTTGTGGCCATGGAAGAGCTGGCGAAGCCGGCGATTGCGGCCATCGAAACCGGCGAGCTGAAGTTCGTTCCGGAGCGCTTTGACAAGATCTATCTGCACTGGCTGGAGAACATCCGCGACTGGTGCATTTCCCGTCAGCTGTGGTGGGGTCATCGCATCCCCGCCTGGTACTGCGACGACTGCGGCGAGATCATCGTGCGCAAAACCAAGGATGCGCCCACGGTCTGCCCCAAGTGCGGCTGCAAGCATCTTACCCAGGATCCGGATACCCTGGATACCTGGTTCTCCTCTGCCCTGTGGCCCTTCTCTACCTTAGGCTGGCCGCGGCAGACGGAAGAACTGGATTACTTCTATCCTACGGATGTGCTGGTCACCGGCTACGACATCATCTTCTTCTGTGTGGTGCGCATGGTCTTCTCCGGCTATGCTCACACCGGCAAGGCGCCCTTTAACACCGTGCTGATTCACGGCCTGGTGCGTGACGATCAGGGCCGCAAGATGTCCAAGTCCTTAGGCAACGGCATCGATCCTCTGGAAGTGATTGACAAGTACGGCGCGGATGCTCTGCGCTTAACTTTAGTCACCGGCAATGCGCCCGGAAACGACATGCGTTTCTACTGGGAGCGGGTGGAATCTTCCCGCAACTTTGCCAACAAGATCTGGAACGCTTCCCGGTTTATCATGATGAACCTGCCGGAAGAGGAACTGCCTGTGCCGGCAGCAGACGCTTTGGAGATTCCGGATCGCTGGATTCTCTCCCGCGTACACACGGTGGCCCGGGAAGTCACCGAAAACATGGATAAGTACGAGCTGGGTATCGCCGTTCAGAAGATCCACGACTTTATCTGGGACGAGTTCTGCGACTGGTACATTGAGATCGTCAAACCCAGAATGTATAATAAAGAAGCGGATCCGGCTTCGGCCAACGTGGCTCTGTGGACCTTAAAGAAGGTGCTTTCGGATGCGTTGATTCTGCTGCATCCCTTCATGCCCTTCGTCACGGAAGAAATCTACTGCACGCTGCGTCCGGAAGAGGATTCCATCATGCTTGCCGCCTGGCCGGTGGCGGCGGACGCGACGGAAACCTCCGAGATTCTTCGCACCGACTGGGTGGATGCGGCTGCGGCGGATGCCATGGACCGGGCCATCGGTCTGGTGCGTGCTGTGCGTACCCTGCGCAACGACATGGATGTAGCCCCCTCCCGGAAGACCCATCTTTATGTGGTTACTTCCGACGCGGCGGTGGGCGCGGCCTTCGAAGAGACGAAGGAATCCTGGCAGCAGCTGGCCAGCGCCAGCGCGGTGCAGGTACAGAGCGACCTTTCCGGCATTCCGGAAAATGCAGTTTCCGTGGTGGTTCCGGATGCAGTGGTTTATCTGCCCTTAGACGAGCTGGTGGACGTGGAGAAGGAGCGTGAGCGCCTGACCAGGGAAAAAGAGCGTCTGGCCGGTGAAATCGCCCGCTGCGAGGGCATGCTGAAGAACGAAAAGTTCATCAGCCGTGCACCGGAAGCGAAGGTGGCGGCCGAGCGGGAAAAACTGGCCAAGTACCAGCAGATGATGGACGAGGTTTCCGCCCGTTTAGAGAAGATGTAACGGATTTGCCGACAGAGAGCGAAACACATGGCGGCAGCAGGTGAGTATGCCGGAATGCATACCAGCCGGTTGCTGCCGCCGGATAAAACTGCACCTGCCGGCGGACTTCTTTGGAGAGAACCATGATTGATTTTGAAGAAGAACTGAAAAACTTTCAGCCCAGCATGGAAGTGGAAGAGGCGGAAGATGCCATCCATCGCCGGGATCTGACGGATGTGACCGACATCTTAAAAGAGGTGATGGATCAGCAGCAGAATGCCCGCCGCCCCATCATTCATCAGTAAAAGGACACCGAAAGAATGGAATGTTTTAACTGCGGGATGGAACTGGGCACACAGCCCGTCTGTCCAAACTGCGGCGCAAATATGAATACCTACCGGAAAATCCTGCTGGCGGCCGGCGCGTGGTACAATGACGGACTGCGCCGTGCCCGGGTGCGGGATCTTTCCGGTGCCATCAAATCCTTAAGAGAAGCGCTGAAGTACAACAAGTATCACACGGACGCCCGCAATCTTCTGGGTCTGTGCTACTACGAAGTGGGTGAAACCGTTTCCGCTTTGGCGGAGTGGGTTATCAGCAAGAACCTGCAGCCCCAGAACAACCGGGTGGACGCCTATCTGGCGGAACTGCAGGACACCCGGGGCGAGCTGGACCGCATGCGCAGCGCCACGCGCAAGTTTAACATGGCCCTGCGATACTGCCAGGAGGGCAGCCGGGATCTGGCCAAAATCCAGCTGCGCCGGGTTATCAGCACCAATCCCCGTCTGGTGAAAGCCCATCAGCTGTTAGCACTGCTTCTGATTCAGGATGAAAATTACGCCGATGCCAGAAAGAGCCTGATCGCCGCAAACCGCATCGACGCGGCCAACACCGTCACCCTGCGCTACATGCGGGAGGTGCGCAACGGCCTGCGGGAGCAGATGGCGAAGCGGCGCACCAAAAAGAAGACGCCGGATGTCATTGAAATGCAGGACGGCAACGATCTGATCATGACGCCCCGGCTGACCTGGTCGGACATGCTGGATTATTCCCGGACAAGCATTATCAATGTGGCCATCGGTCTGATCGCGGGACTTCTGGTGTCCCTGTTTCTGATCTTCCCGGCCATCCGCACCGAGGAAAGCAGCCGCACGGCTCAGGCCCTGGTGGATGCGGATTCCGTGGCTCAGTCCTACGACCGCAACATGACGGAAATGAGCACCCGGGTGGCTGAACTGGAATCCGAACTGTCCCGTTACGTGGGCAAGGACGATATCGTCGGCTCCTATGAGGGCGTGACGGCGGCGCTGCAGGCCATTGAAACCGAAGAGTATGATCGGGCGGAGGAAATCCTCTCCACGGTGAACCGGGATCTTCTGGGGGAATCGGGACAGGCCTCCTATGACAACGCCTATGCGGTGATCAAAAACGTCCGCCTGGAAGCCTCCTATCTGCAGGGCTATCGGGATAATCGTCAGGGCAACTATGAATCCGCCAAGGAAATCTTAGGGGCCATTGTGGCGGAAGATCCGGCATACAATAACGGTAATGCCCTGCATTACCTGGCCGACAGCTACGATAAGACTTCGGATCCGGAAAACGCCATTCGCTATTACCGGCAGCTGCTGGAGGTTGCTCCGGGCAGTGAGTTCGCCCAACGGGCGCAGGAATATGTCCAGCGCTGGGGCGAGACCTATCCGGAAGTACCGGAAGAGACGCCGGCGGAGGACGCGGCTGCAGCGGGCACCCAAGATGAAGCAGCGGCTGGTCAGGATGCGGCAGCCCAGGATGCGGCTATGGGAGATGCTGCCGCAGGAGATGCTGCCGCCACTGCCGGTGGAGACGCCACCGCTGCGGGAGATGCACAGCAGGCCGGAACGGAGCAGACACCGGCGGCCGATACGGCACAGTAACGGGGTAAGAGAGGGGGAACACAAAATGAAACAAAGCAGTTTTAACAGGAACTGGCAGCTGATGAATGGTGGGGGATCTTTGATGGCGCTGTTTTCAGGCGGCGCGGATGCCGAACCGCCCAAGGCCATCACACTGCCCCATGACGCCATGATTCACGAGACGCCCACGGCGGACTGTGTAAGCGGCTCCCAGACCGGTTTTTATCCCGGCGGCGAGTACACCTACACCAAGACCTTCGACGTGCCGGCGGACTGGGAAGGCTGTGACGTGATGCTTCGCTTCGGCGGCATTTATCAGATGGCCGAGATTTTCGTCAACGACCTGTATGCGGCTTCTTCCATTCACGGGTATGGCGAGAACCTTGTTTCCATTGACAAGTATCTGAATTTCGGCGAAGCCAATACGGTGAAGGTGATTGCCAAGAATCCCTCCCCCAACAGCCGCTGGTACAGCGGCAGCGGTCTGTACCGCGGGGTGGATCTTCTGGTGGGCGGACCGGTGTACATCCTGCCGGACGGCGTGCGGGTGACCACCCGGGCGGCTTCCGAGGATGAGGCCCTGGTGGAGGTTTCCACGAAAATCCGCAACATTTCCCGCACAAAGAAGACGGTTTTCGCCACGGTTTCCATCTGCTTTGCAGGGGAAGTGGTGAAGACCGACAAGGTGCAGCTTTCTGTCTGGCCGGGGGATGAGGATGTGGCTTTCTCCGCCTTTAGCATCGCTAATCCGAAACTCTGGGACTGCGATGCGCCGAACCTGTACGA
>JAZPYY010000103.1:0-48812 GCA_045544375.1 Shuttleworthella sp. | reverse complement strand
GGCATCTAAGCGTGAAGCCCCCCTCAAGATGAGATATCCCGTCTTCGGACATAAGATCCCTTAAAGAGTATGAGGTAGATAGGGCAGGGGTGTAAGTGCAGTAATGTACTGAGCTGACTGTTACTAATCGATCGAAGGCTTGAACTTAAAAGCTTTTTCTGATAGAATGTCGACTGTATGAAGTTTTGAGGGTACGCGAAATTGTAAAAAACAGCGATTCCGAACTCTGGAAATCGCTGTTTTGAGATTATTCCTCGATAGCTCAATGGTGGAGCGCTGCGGCGTGTTCCCTGTTTCACTGTTGGTTGCGCTGGAAATATTCCTCGATAGCTCAATGGTAGAGCACTCGGCTGTTAACCGAGTTGTTGTAGGTTCGAGCCCTACTCGGGGAGCGTTGGAATGGAGTGTTCCGATGGCGGAACACTTATTTCATATCATGGCTCCGTGGTCAAGCGGTTAAGACATCGCCCTTTCACGGCGGTAACACGGGTTCGATTCCCGTCGGAGTCACTGCAAGCAGCCCATTTGGATCATTCGAATGTGATGCTGCCTTGGACCTTTAGCTCAGTTGGTCAGAGCAGTCGGCTCATAACCGATCGGTCCCGGGTTCGAGTCCCTGAAGGTCCATTTGGTACTCTTATGGCCCAGTGGCTCAGTTGGTTAGAGCGCCGCCCTGTCACGGCGGAGGTCGCGGGTTCGAGCCCCGCCTGGGTCGTTTTGCCGGCGTGGCGGAATAGGCAGACGCGCGGGACTTAAAATCCCGTGGTGGCGACATCGTACCGGTTCGACCCCGGTCGCCGGCAGATCTTTGTTTACAACGGTCATATCGCTGACCTTCATATGTGTGCGTAGCTCAGCTGGATAGAGCACTTGGCTACGGACCAAGGTGTCGGGGGTTCGAATCCTCTCGCGCACGTATAAAGAAATAAGCAGGACAAACGTCCTGCTTATTTCTTTATACCCGGCAGACGATCGAACCCAGATATTATCTGGGTTCGGTCTCGCCTGCCGGCTCGGTCGGCGCTCCTGCTTCGCAGGGTCTGCCACTGGCAGACCGCGCCCTCTCGCGCACGGTTTCCTGTCCGCTCCGCTCCGGTCGGCGCTAAGCGTGCGTCCACTGGACGCACAGCGGTCTCGCCTGCCGGCTCGGTCGGCGCGTTTTTACTTTTTTCTTGCCTTCTTTTCGTTTCCGTAGTAGTCTCTTTTTGTATCCTTTTTCTTATTCACGTAGCTTATTCTCGTTTTTGATTTGGTTTCTATTATCAGTTTTTCTTAGGAGTGTTTTATGGAATATATCGTTGTTACTGAGAATATGCTGCAGGATAAGCAGCGCAAGATGATTCGCGATGCGGCGGAGGAGTGCGGTTTCCCGGTGTTTTTTTATGATTCCATCGATGCGGCGAAGCAGGATGGAGCTTTTGAGAAGGCGACAATCTGGTATGGCGGTGGTCTGGCTCCTTTTTTACAGCAGATGCCGAATCTGAAATGGGTCTGCAGTTCCTGGGCCGGGGTGGACGCCTATTGTAAACCGGGCGTGATGCCCGAAGGTGCGATTCTGACCAATGCCTCCGGCGCGTATGGTGTGACACTGGCGGAGTATGCCGTGATGGTCACGCTGATGCTGCTTCGACGGCAGCCGGAATATGAAGAGGACATGCGCACGATCGGCTGGCACGGTCCGCTGCGCGAGCAGCATACGATCAAAGACAGCCGTGTGACGCTTCTTGGGGCCGGTGATATCGGACAGCGGTATGCGGAGCGGATCCGCGGTTTTGCGCCGGAAAAGATTACAGCGCTGAACCGCAGCGGACGCTCGTCTGCGGCATGTTTTGACGAGGTACGGCCGATTTCTGATCTGGAAGACGTCCTTCCTGAAACCGACATTCTGATGATGAGCCTTCCGGGGACGCCGGAGACGGAGAACATTCTTGGACGCCGGCAGCTTCAGCTTTTGCCGCCGCATGCCTACGTGATCAATGTGGGCCGGGGTTCTGCCATTGATGAAGACGCAATGGTGACGGCGCTGAATGAAGGGTGGATTGCCGGCGCGGCGCTGGACGTGATGAAACAGGAGCCGATTCCGGCGGATCATCCGCTGTGGACCGCGAAGAATGTGATCCTGACGCCGCATATCGCCGGAAATATGACCACCGATCACACCCGGACGGCCAATGCATCGATTTTCTGTGACAATCTGCAGCGGTTCTGTAAGGGGGACCCCCTGAATCATCTGGTGGACTGCTGCAGGGGATACTAGAGTATTCGCTGGAAAGCGCTTCTCGGCAGATAAGACGGTAGAACGGACGGTTTTCGCAATCCGTCTGGAAGTCAGAAATGGAGAAAGAGTATGCTGATGAAAAAAAAGATGGGAAATACATTTGAACTGCGGCTTGCGTCGGAAAAAGCGTATCCTATTTCCAGGACGCTGTATGGCATTTTTCTCGAGGATATCGGCTTTGCCGTTGACGGCGGACTGAACGCGAACGTTGTCAACAACTACAGCTTTGACGGCGAATACATGGATCCGATGACGCTTGCGCCGGTCTCGGATCCGCTGCGCTACTGGAAGCTGGATGGCGGGACTATGGCGTCCTGCTCCGAAGACGGTGTGGGCGGGTGCAGTAAATACGCGAGACTTAACGTTCAGCCGGATCAGGTCCTGGTGAATGAAGGCTTTCATGGCGGCCATTACGGCGACCGGCCGGCGGTCAGCATCCAAAAAAACGCGGAATACGTCTTTTCGTGTTTTGCGCGTTGCGACGGGTTCGATGGTACGATCCGCGTCCGTGTGCGGGATGCGAATGGAACGGTGCTTGCAGAGCAGGGCGAAGGGTTGGCGGTCGGTTCGGAATGGAAGCGCGTTCAGAGGGAGATTTTAGGCCGCGCAGACGGATACGGCCGGTTGGAGATTGTTTTTGACGCGGCCGGTACCGTGGATCTGGACGTGATCGAATTCTACAATAAGGACACTTGGCATGCCGGGGACGAAAAGTGGCGCCACGGACGGTTCCGGAAGGATCTGGTGGAGGCGCTTTCCGCGCTTCATCCTGCGTTTATGCGATTCCCGGGTGGCTGCATCGTGGAGGGTATGGATCCGCAGAATGCCTATCATTGGAAGGATACGGTGGGTGAGCTGTGGGATCGCCGGCCAAAGTACGATCTGTGGGCAGAAAAACAGCCGGACGGCGGATACTGCCAGTCGTACCAGATCGGGTTTTACGAGTATTTCTGCCTGTGCGAAGACTTGAAGATGCGTCCGCTGCCGACGCTGAACGCCGGGCTGGCCTGCCAGATCCGGAAACGGAAGAATCACTTGAATTATGAAGACGTTCCGGCGGACAGCGAGGCCTTCGAGAAAGAAATCGTCGCGGATTATCTGGATCTGATCGATTTTGCGAAGGGCGATCCCGAAAAGAGCGAATGGGCTGCACTGCGGGCGAAAATGGGGCATCCGAAGCCCTTCTTCCTGGACCGGATCGGCATCGGCAACGAGAATTTCGGCAAAGAATACCACGAAAAATTTGCGAAGATTGCCGAAGCGGTCACCCGAAAAGACCCGTCGGTGCGTGTGGTGATGTGCGGCGGCTTCATGCCGTTTCGCGCGATGCTTGCTCCGGACTGGCGGTTTATCCGCAAGGGTTATCCGAACGCGATCCTCGATGAGCATTCCTATCACTCGCCGGAGTGGTTCAAAGGACAGGTTCATCGGTTTGACCGCTATCCGCGGCGTACGTCCACGGTGTATATGGGCGAGTATTCGGCCAACGGACTGATGGCAGGGCAGACGCTGACCATCGAAACGACGAATACCATGGCATCCGCGCTGGGTGAAGCGGCATTTATGATCGGCATGGAGAAAAACGGCGACGTCGTCGAGATGAGTTCCTATGCGCCGCTGTTCAATCTGATTGACAGTGAGAACTGGTTTTCCAATCTGATCGATTTCAATCCGGCCGAGGTCTGCCCGTCCGCAAACTATTACAATCAGCAGCTGTTTGGAAAGTATTACGGTCCGGTTGCGGTACCGCTGGAAGGAAAACTGCCGGAAGGTGTGCACAAAGGGGTGTATGCATCGGCGACAAAGTCTGACGATACGTTGTATCTGAAAGTGGTGAACACGTCGCCGCAGGCAGTGACGATTACGGTGACCGGCCTGGAATCCGGGGTGTCAGCTGCAGAGGGAGAAATTCTTTCGCAGGAGGATCTGACCGCGAAAAACCGCCTTTCATTTGAAGGATCGCCGGCCTGCATGGTGATGCTGAAGCCGGTTTCCTATGAAGCGGCGAACGGCCGGATGGTGATTTCGGTTCCGGCGCAGAGCATTCAGGGTATCGCGGTACCATTCAAAGCATAACGCCGTAAGACGCAGAGAGTTGCATTTGCGAGGCAACCGTGCTGAAAAGAGGGGAGGCTACTATGCGGCCGATCACACCTTTGATCCTGAAAGCAGCGGCTCCGCTGCCGCGGATTGAATCATTTTCCCGGTTTCTTTTTATCGGGCCGCATCCGGACGATATTGAAATCGGCGCCGGGGCGACGGCGGCAAAGCTGGTTGCGGAAGGAAAGCAGGTGGCCTTTCTGATCTGCCTGGACGGCCGGTACGGCGATGCGTTTTCCAATGGCGTACGGGGGGATGACCTGGCGGCGCTTCGAAAAGAAGAGTCGCGCAAAGCGGCTTCGGTGCTTGGTGTTTCGGACGTGCGTTTTCTGGATCTGTGCGACGGCGGCTTTTACAGCAAGAAGGAGCTGATCTGCGGCATCGCACGCGAAGTTTCTGATTTTGCGCCGGACGTAATCTTTGCGCCGGATCCGCTTTCTGAAAACGAATGTCACGCGGATCACCTGAACGTCGGAAGGGCGGCGCGCCAGATTGCCTGCTTCGCGCCGCATGCCGGGATTATGGAGCGATACGGGGCATCCGCGGTGTCCGTGGAAGGCATCGCATTTTATATGACGGCGAAGCAGAACCGGTACGTACGCACTTCAGAGGCGCTGCTTCAGAAACAGATGAAAGCTATTTTTGACTGTCATAAAAGCCAGTATCCGGACGGCGGCGCCGACGAAAAGAATATCCGCACCTACCTGAAGCTGCGCTCTGTCTTAAGCGGCCTGTGCTGCGCAAGTCTGCATGCGGAGGGGTTCCGCCTGCTGGACCGGACGCATATGCACTGTCTGCCGGAGAACGGATGAATCGTAGCCGGAAGACCCGGACCGGAAGGACACGAAGCGGGCTTGACAAAACCGGGGTTGCGAGTAAAATAGGTTATGGCTTTTGAAAGGCCGTAACTATGTGTGCGTAGCTCAGCTGGATAGAGCACTTGGCTACGGACCAAGGTGTCGGGGGTTCGAATCCTCTCGCGCACGTATAAAGAAATAAGCAGGACAAACGTCCTGCTTATTTCTTTATACCTGGCAGACGATCGAACCCAGATATTCATCTGGGTTCGGTCTCGCCTGCCGGCTCGGTCGGCGCTATATTCATTTTTGAGGTTTTTTATGCATGAACATTTGATGAATCGCTTGCTGGAACTTGAGCGCCAGTGTTTTGAGAGATACGCGCCTACCCATTCCGCGTTTCTTTCCCCCGAGGGGCAGGAGGTGTTTCTTCGGATGAAGCGGGCATATCCCCAGATCCGGGCGGATCTTTGCGGCGGATACGACGATGCGGAACGGCGGGTGGCGGTGTTTGTTCCGGAGTATATGGAAAGCCCGTCGGATGCTTCGCCGGTGGTGTGGATCTGCATTGCGCCGCTGCAGGAGCGTTTTGCCGAGAATCTGACCCACCGGGACGTGCTGGGGGCGGTGATGAGTCTGGGGATTGAGCGGGATCGGACAGGAGATATTCTGTTTGACGGCTCCACGGCCTGGATCGCGGTGATGGATGATCTGGCGGAGGTTCTTTGCGATCAGCTGAATTCGGTGCGGCACACGTCTGTGATCTGTTCCCGCAAGCCGCTGCCCGAGGGTCTGGCCCGGCCGAAACTGGTGGAGAAGACGGCCACGGTGGCGTCGGTTCGACTGGACGCGGTGCTTTCGTCGGCCTTTCCCATGTCCCGGTCGGACGCGGCAGATCTGATCCGTGAGCGCAGTGTCCGGGTGGATGGGCGCACGGTGGAATCCGGCAGCGTCAGTCTGCGTCCCGGAAACGTGATTTCCGTTTATCGCCGCGGACGGTTTGTGTATCTGGGAGAGGAAGGCGTTTCCAAGAAGGGCCGAAGGGTCATTCGGATTGGTATATATACATGATATCCCGATCCGTCCAACTGCAGGGTGAGGTACGACGACTATCTGGTGGCGTCCTCGCTATCGCATTTTCCCGGTGTTCCGGTTTTCCAGAGCCGGGATCTGGTCCAGTGCCATCTGGACAGGTCAGCTTCCATTACCAATGCCGGCCATGGGGAGCTGGTGCATTGCACGGATAAATCCTGGTATATGGTTTTTCTTGCCTGTCTGCCCTATGACGGTTATCATATGATTATGGGTCGGGAGCCATTTATCGCTCCTGTGATCGAATAAAGTAAACGCATTTTGCTGGAAGGTTAGAAAGGCGGGAATCATGAAAAACATCACACTGGGTCAGACCGGCATCTGCGCACCTCAGAATGGCTTTGGAGCCCTTCCGGTGCAGCGGGATTCCATGGAGGAAGCTGTAGCGATTCTGCGCCGGGCCTATGAGGGGGGCATGCGCTATTTTGATACCGCCCGGGCCTATACCGATTCGGAAGAGAAGATCGGCCGCGCCTTTGGGGACGGTCAGGGACCGGACTGGGGCGGAAAGCGCGGCGAAATCTTTATTGCCACCAAGACCATGGCCCAGACCCCCGAGGCTTTCTGGAAGGATCTGGAAACATCCCTTTCCATGCTGCAGACGGATTACATTGACGTCTACCAGTTCCACATGATGGGCACCTGCTGGCGTCCGGGGGACTGCACGGGCATGTACGAGTGCATGCAGGAAGCCAAGGCCCAGGGCAAAATCCGCCACATTGGTGCCACGGCCCACAAAATCGGCGTGGCCATGGAGATCGCTGAGAGCGGTCTGTACGAGACCATGCAGTTCCCATTCAGCTATCTGGCAGGGGAAAAGGAACTGGAGCTGGTGGAGACCTGCCAAAAGAACAACATGGGCTTTATCGCCATGAAGGGCTTAGCCGGCGGTCTTATTAACCGTTCGGATGCGGCCATGGCCTACATGTCTCAGTTTGACGGGGTGATGCCCATCTGGGGCGTCCAGCGCATGAGCGAGCTGGAAGAGTGGCTGTCCTATATGGATGAGACGCCTTCCATGACCGGAGAAATCAAGGAATTCATCGAGAAGGAACAGAACGAGCTGTCCGGCGATTTCTGCCGGGGCTGCGGATACTGCCTGCCCTGTCCCATGGGTATCGCCATCAACCAGTGTGCCCGCATGTCTCTCATGATCCGCCGTTCCCCGTCGGAAAGCTGGCTGGGCGAGTACTGGCAGAAGGAAATGGCGAAGATCGACACCTGCATCAACTGCCGTGTCTGCACCACCCGCTGTCCATACGAACTGAGCACGCCGGAGCTGCTGAAGAAGAATTATGAAGACTATAAGCGGGTGATCGCCGGAGAAATCACGGTGTAGGACTACTGCTTTTTTGGGAGAGAGGCAGAGAAGAATATATAGGGAAAAGAAACAGGAGAAGAAGCATGGATCAGAACATTACAAAGCGCAATGAACTGCTGGCCCAGAAGGTGATCAAGGGCCTTGCGTCCCGCAATATGACCGGCTATTATGCTGCGGATAAGGAAGAGGCGCTGAAACTTGCCCTGTCCCTGATTCCGGAGGGATCCAGCGTGACCATGGGCGGCGCCATGAGTGCCCACGAGATCGGCCTGGTGCAGGCTTTAAAGGACGGAAATTACAATTTCATCGACCGGGATGCTTACGAGGACAAGCGGGCAGCCATGCTGGCGGCCTATGATGCAGACGTGTTCTTAAGCAGCGCCAACGCCATGACGGAAGACGGCGTGATGGTCAACGTGGATGGGAATTCCAACCGGGTTTCCGCCATTGCCCAGGGTCCCAAGAAGGTGGTATTTATCGTGGGCATGAACAAGATCACCAGCGACGTGGACACGGCTATGAAGCGGGCCAGAAACGTGGCGGCTCCCATCAATGCCCAGCGGTTCGGGCTGTCCACCCCCTGCTCCAAAACCGGTTCCTGCATGGACTGCAAATCGCCGGACACCATCTGCTGCCAGATTCTGATCACCCGGTTTTCCCGGCATGCAGACCGGATTCACGTGATACTCGTCAACGACAACCTGGGATTCTAATGTGGGACAGGGGACAGGTCACCGTCCCATTTTTCTGAAACAAACAGAAATACTTTTATTAACTCAAAATGGGACGGTGACCTGTCCCCGTGTCCCACTGAGACTTTTCACTGCAAAAATGGGATGGCGGCCTGACCCTATGTCCCGTAGGAAAAAAGGAACTTATGAAAAAACTGTCGATTACTTTTAACTCGCCTGTGATTCTGGGCTTTGTTTTTGCAAGCCTGGGCGCCATGGCGGCCAATATCCTCACCGGCGGTCACAGCAATCAGCTGCTGTTTATGACCTACCGCTCGTCTTTGCTGTCTCCGCTGACCTACGTGCGGCTGTTTACTCATGTGCTGGGACATTCCGACTGGTCCCACTACATCGGAAACATGTCCTACATTCTGCTGCTGGGTCCCATGCTGGAAGAGAAGTACGGATCGGACAAGATTCTGCGGCTGATGGCGGTGACGGCGCTGATTACCGGTCTCATCAACTTTGTGCTGTTTTCCAACGTGGCTCTTTGCGGCGCCAGCGGCATCGTTTTTGCCTTTATCCTGCTGACCTCCTTTACCAGCTTCCGCAGAGGGGAAATCCCCATGACCTTCCTGCTGGTGGCGGTGGTGTTTATCGGACAGCAGGTTTATGACGGCATCTTTGTGCGGGATAATGTGTCCAATCTGTCCCACATCATTGGCGGCGTCGTGGGCGCGGTGGCGGGTTATTCCGCAAATCAGAAGCGCCGCTAAATAGGAGGTAATCACATGATTTGTCCCAATTGTCATACCACCAACTTAAGTGATGATCTGTTATTCTGCCCCAGCTGCGGCAAGCTGCTGCATCCGGATCGGGTATCCAAAGAAGAACAGCGAAAGAACGCCCGTCAGATGGCGAAAACCGGCGTGCTTTTGGGCCAGGCGGCCCGGGCAGCGCGGCTTAGCGCCACGGTGGATCCCAATGCGCTGATCAGCGATCGGGCCTATAACGGTGTGCTTATGGGCGTGCTGCTGTGGGGATTTCTGGTCAACTATCTGCTTTGCCGGTTCGTGGGCAATGTCTATATGTACATTCACCCCATGGCTTTTCTGGTGCTGTATCTGATCTGTGCCTTTGTGGGTGTGATGGTGGCCGGCCGGTCTCAGAACGCGCTGATCAGTTTTCTGGGATACAATCTGGTGGTGGTTCCCTTTGGCCTGGTGGTGTCCACCATGGTGGAGATTTACGGCGGTGTGCATTCTTCCGTGGTAACCAATGCGTTTCTGTACACGCTTCTGATTTCCCTGGGCATGCTGTCCCTTTCCATGCTGTTTCCACAGTTTTTTGCGAAGCTGGGCGGGGCGCTTTTAGGCGTGCTGATTGGCATGGTTCTCTGTGAAATTGTGCTGCTGATTCTGGGTGTGGATCAGGTGATCACCGACTGGGCAGCGGCCGGTCTGTTTTCCCTGTATATTGGTTATGATATTTACCGGTCCCAGCAGTTTGCCAAAACCGTGGATAACGCGGTGGACTGCGCGTTGGATATCTATATGGATATCGCCAACCTGTTCCTGCGTCTGCTGGAAATCATGGGCCGCCGGGACGACTGATCTGCGGATTTCGTGGGCTGTCGGGACGACGGATCTGCGGGTTACATGGGCCGCCGGGACGACGGATCAGTGGATATTCTGCCGGTATTCCGATGGCGTCATGCCGGTCTCTTGTTTAAAAACATCTGTAAAATAGGTTCTTGAACACATATGCAGCTGCTCAGCGATGGCGGAAATCGGTTCCGTGGTCTGCGAGAGCAGCTGTTTTGCATATTCAATTCTTTTGGCGCGGATATACTGTCCCAGTTTCTGATGGGTTTCGTTCTGAAAGCGCTGGGTAAAATAATAGGTGGAATAGCCGTAGCGGCTGGCTAAGGATTCTGCGGTCAGATCTTCCGTAATGTGGATGTCGATGTAACTGCAGCATTCCAGGATATCCCGGGGTATGCCCTGGGATATTTTGATCTGCTGCAGACGCCCGGTGAGATCGTCGATGAACCGTGTGATCACAGACAGGACGGCAGTGGTATTCTGGGCGGTCTGAATCTCCTGCAGATAGGCATTTCCCAGAGCGAAGAGTGTATCGAAGGGCAGTCCGCCCCGGCGGGCTGCTTCCAGACACAGGGTGGCAAGGGTGATCTGAAGGGTGCGGGCAGACTCTGGCGAAGACAGGAGGGCAGTGCCGCGAATGGAGCGGATCAGGTTTTCCTTCAGATCGGTGTAATCCGTCGTGCCGTCTTCAATTCTGCGCAGCAGCCGGGCCAGGGAGATCCACAGCTGACTTTCGTTTCTGGGCTCAAACGCGGCGGCAGGGCCGGCATCGGGCAGAATGGCCATCCCCGGCGCAGGAATGGGGTTTAACAGACGAATCTGGGAGGTGGGCGTTAACTCGCCGTTTAGACAGTAGTTCAGTCGTGACAGGTGACGGCAGAATTCACTGTAACCCAGCACCGGCAGCTGGTAAAGGATGTCGATGATGTTTAAAAACGCATCCTCGGAGGGCATGCGGCTGCGCCAGCTTTCCATATCCTTTTTCAGCATTTCCCTGGAGCGCTCGTTTTGACGGACGGGGCCGAGAATATAGATTTCCTTTTCATCTTTCGATGCGCCTGCCGGCGCTTGTGTATAGCAGACGCCCCAGAGCAGACCGATATCGAAAAAACCCACAGCAGGGCCGGACTGCCCGTCATCCGGGTCAAACGTCGGGTCCGCAAGCGCCGACTGAAGAAAAAGCTGGGACAGAACCTGCTGATACTCTGCAGATCCGGAGTATGTCAGAAGAGTCCGGTCCTGTAAAAAGACCCAGGAGGAAATGTTTTCCGTATGCTGAAGCAGTTCCAGATAGACGACGGTTTTTTGGACAGAATTAACAGCCATTATAGGACTCCTTGTACGATGATACATGACCGCATATGCGTTAGTATGCGTTTTTTCTTGTGATCCAACAGGATGCTTCATGACCATAATACAGGATTTTCGTGAAAAAGACAGTAAATTCGTGTGATATTGGCGTCATAACAAATGCAAACACACGAAAGCCATTTTGAACACCGTGTTAAGAGAAATAAAGCATAGACTAGAAGCACAAGAGGGGGCCGGACTGCATTCCGGCAAAAGGAAAGGAGAAAGAATATGTCATTTGCAAAATGGAAAAAACATCTGGCAGTGGCAGCCTGTGCATGCTTAGCAGCCGGTACGCTTCTGGCCGGATGTGGCAAATCCGAAGAACCTGCCCAGGAAGCTCCTGTGGCTACGGAAACGGAAGAGCCGGCAGCGGCCGCAGAAGAAACTGAGGCAGCCGCCGAAACCGACGATTCTGCCGAGGCGACGGAGACGGCCGAGGCCAAGGAAGTGGAGCAGGTTGGTACCGTGAAAGCCGGCCTTCTGATCGCCGGCGGTGTGAACTCCTATTTCTATCCGGAATATGAGGAAAACCCGATTTACAAGTACTGGAATCAGCAGGTCTGGGATGCGGACGGCGACGGCCAGGGCTACAACGTGGAAATCGATTTCCTGGAGCCCACCCCCGGATCCGAACAGGACTACGTGAACACCCTTCTGGCTACCGGAGACTATCCGGAAGTTATGTACCTGGGCAACATCACAGAGTCTGTTTCTCAGCTGTATGAGGATGGCATTGCGCAGGATCTGACCGAGTACATCGATCAGTACATGCCCAACTATAAGAAATGGATGGATGCACATCCGGACATCGCTGCCATGATGTACAACAACATCGATGGCGAAAAGAAACTCCTGCAGCTTTGCAACTTAAAGGATGCAGAGCAGGATCGCTGGGGCGGCTGGTGCTATCGCCGTGACTGGATCGTGAAATACGGCAAGAATCCGGAAACGGGTGAAGCCTTCACCGGCGGCTGGAACGAAGACCGCACCGAGTGGACCGATGACGTGGTATTCCCCTCCGGCAACACGAACCCGGTTTACATCAGTGACTGGGAATGGATGATGCCCATCTTCGTAGAAGCTTTAGAGGATCAGGGTATCGATGACGGTTATGCCATGCAGATTACCTATGCCGGCTATTATATGCTAGGTGACCTGGTATCCGGTTTCGGCGGAAACTCCGGCGGCTGGAACATTGACAAAGACGGCAAATGTGTTTTCGGCGGGACCACCGATGGCTTCCGTGCCTATCTGGAATGCATGAGAGACTGGTACGCCAAGGGCTGGATTGACCAGAGCTTTGACGAGAATACCTCTGATCTGATGTTCTGGAAGGTCGATACGCCCACCGTTTTCTCCGGTAAGGTTGGCTGCTGGTTCGGTCAGACCAGTTCCTTAGGAAACTCCATTCAGACGGACAGCGCTGTGGAAGGCGATCCGGTATACGGTATCTCTGTTTATGGCGCACCCAGCCCGATTAACGATAAGTACGGCGACAAGTCCGTTCAGGGCACAGAGCCGACCTGTACCTTTGGTACCAGCATTGTTGAAAAAGGCTTTATCCTCACCGATAAGGTTGTTTCCAATAAGGTTGACGTCCCGACACTGCTGACCGCCTTCGACGCCCTGTATGACGGTGAAGACTGGTCTCTATACCGCTGGTACGGTTTCTCTGATGAAAAGCAGGCGGAACTGCAGGATGAATTCTACAATGAATGGGGCCTTCAGGACGGCGCTTACTCTGTTGAGACCGTTGACGGCGAAGAGGTGGTTATCCGTAACCAGGCTACCCGTGCAGAAGATAACTTAGACAATGCCTGCTGCATGCAGCGTATGCCGGGCTTAGCAGTTATCGGACGTGTGGACGAGGGCTACAACAGCAGCCAGCAGCAGGCGGTTGACGCATGGATGACCTATCCAAGCACGGGTACCATCCTTGACGTTGTAACTTCTCAGCTGACCAGCGATCAGTCTTCGGAATACTCCATGATCATGACGAATGTCCGTACCTACATGGAAATGGAAGTGCCCAGCTACATCAAGGGCGGCAGAGACATCGAAGACGATAAGGATTGGGCAGATTTCTGCAAAGGGCTGGAAGACTATGGCGTGCAGAACTACTGTGATTACATCAACGCGATTATTCAGTAATGGATAACCGTATCTGATTCATGAAATAGCTTACCATCATTCCCTCTCTCATAGACCGGGCGCAGTACGAAAGTACTGCGCCCGGTCGCTGTCTGCGCGGAGCAATGAGCCATGCGCGTACAAGAAAGCAGCCGCTGCGCGAGTTCACTCGCGGCAACGGCTGCTTTTGTACGCATACGGCGAATGCCGTGACAACGAGCGAACGGAACGTTCGCGAGTCTGTCGAGTATGGCTCATCCGATCTATCTTACTTGCCAAACCAGTCCGTGTGTGCTATGTTCGCATGGTGACAAACATACGGGGGTAGGCTATGGAAAAAGAAAACAGGAACCTGGAATGGGAAGAACTGCACACCGAGCATCTGGTGCGGGACGCGTGGATAGATTTCCGCAAAACCTCTTATCGGTTTCCGGACGGCGCGGTGTACGAACCCTTTTACACCTATAACCGACGGGACTATGCGGTGATCGCCGCCACAGACGAAGAGGGCCGTTTTCTGTGTGTCCGGCAGTTCCGCCAGGGCATCCGCCAGGTGACCCTGGAATTTCCCGCCGGGGGTATCGAAAACGCAGATGATCCCACGGGAAGCCGAAACCCGCAGCAGGCGCAGCCTTCCATGAATGAAAAACTCGGCCCGCCCCGGCGGATGCCCTCGGTGCAGGCGGCGCTGGCGGCGGCGAAACGGGAACTGCAGGAAGAGACCGGCTGTGTTTCCGACGAATGGGAGCATCTGCTTTCCGTTCCTTCCTGTGCCACGATTGCGGATAATTACGCCCATCTGTTTTACGCGAAAAACTGCCGGCACGTGTCCGGCCAGCAGCTGGATCCCATGGAGTTTCTGTCCGTGGAACGGTGCACGAAGGCGCAGATTCAGGAGGCCATTGAGGACGGATCCTTTGCCCAGGCCATGCATATTCTGGCCTGGAAACTGGCGGATGAACGAAAGGAACACAGATGAGATCGGCATTCTGGCGGCGGACAAGGATGACCGCGAAAACACCATGAATAGCAGAGGAAAGGCCATCCGAAACTTTCCTCTGCTTTTTAACGGTGTACAAGGTCTGGTCTGAAGTGGGCTGGAACGCGGATGGCACAGCGAAGAAGATTTCCATCGACTTCGATAACACCGATATTCCCAACTTCATCACCGGACGCGCAGACATCGCTGACGATGCGGCCTGGGAAGACTTCTGCACCCAGGCAGAAAACTTCCAGTCCGGACTGGAAGCTGAGTACTTAAACGAAATGCTTGAAAAATAAAACCTGAATAATAGATAAAATGTGAATGGGACGGGGCCTTAAGTAAGGCTCCGTCCCATTCCATTCTTACGGTGGCTGTGGTAAACTAAAATAACGAATTTCTGATCAAAGAGATCGAGGCGGAGTAAAAAGGCAAAATCAGGCAGAGAAAAATGGCTGAATCGGATAGAGTTAAAAGCAGAATCAGACAGAGGGAAAACCATCGAAAGACAAAAATGAGAGAGGAGAGCGTCGAGACATGAAGTACTATGTTGATGGGGCAGTGACCCGAAGCGGAGACGGATCGAAGGAATATCCCTTCTCCACCATTCAGGCAGCGGCCAATGTGGCTGTGGCCGGAGATGAGGTGCTGGTGGCCCCCGGTATTTACCGGGAATACGTTAATCCAAAGCATGCCGGAACGCCCCAGGCCCGGATTACCTATCGTTCCACAGAACCTCTGGCTGCGGTGATCACGGGTGCGGAACCGGTGAAAACCTGGGAGAAAACGGATCATGAAAACGTCTGGAAAGTGACCATTCAAAACGGTTTCTTCGGCGCCTGCAATCCCTACACCACCATGGTTTCCGGCGACTGGTTCGACGCCTCCTTCCTGGCCCACACCGGAGATGTGTATCTGAATCACAAATCCATGTATGAAACGGATTCTCTGGATGCGGTGATCAATCCGGTGGCTTCCGATGCCAGCTGGGATCGCGAATTTTCCCTGTACAAGTGGTATACCGCGCAGGATGAAGCGGCGAACGCCACCATCATCTACGCCAATTTCCATGGCCTGGATCCCAACGCCGAGGATGTGGAAATCTCTGTCCGCAAGGACTGCTTCCTGCCGGAGGCGGAGGGTGTGGGTTACATCACCCTGTCCGGATTTACCGTCCGGGAAGCCGCCACCCAGTGGGCTCCGCCCACCGCCTATCAGGATGGCATGATCGGCCCCCACTGGTCCAAGGGATGGATCATTGAGGACTGCGAGATCTACGAGTCCAAGTGCTCGGGCATCTCTCTGGGCAAATATCTGCAGCCCAATAACGACAACAAGTGGCTGAAGTGGAAGTACAAGGACGGCACCCAGACGGAGCGGGACTGCATCTGCCAGGCTTCTTACGAAGGCTGGGACAAGGAGCATGTGGGAAGCCACATCGTGCGCCGCTGTCACATCCACGACTGCGGACAGACCGGTATTGTGGGCCACTTAGGCGGCGTGTTCTCTCTGATCGAGGACAACCACATCCACAATATCAATAACAAGCAGAACTTAGCCGGTGCGGAAATCGGCGGTATCAAGATGCACGCCGCCATCGACGTGACCATCCGCCGCAACCACATCCATCACTGCACCCGCGGTCTGTGGCTGGACTGGCAGGCGCAGGGCACCCGGGTGTCCCAGAACCTGTTCCACGACAACTGCCTGCCTTTCCCGATTACCATCACGGATCCTTCCAAATTCCGTTCCATCGTGCAGGGCTTAGGCGAGGATATCTTTGTGGAGGTTTCCCACGGCCCCACATTAATCGACAACAACCTGCTGCTGTCGGATCGTTCCATGAAACTGGCGGCTCAGGGCGTGGCCTTAGTGCACAACCTCCTGGCCGGCTCCTTCTCCGCCGTGGGTCTTGGCACGGACAACGGCAGCGAAAAGTTCCAGAGCGCCCGTTATACGCCTTACCATGAAGTGCACGGAACCAAGGTCATGGGCTTTATGACCTTCCTGCACGGGGACGACCGCTTCTACAACAACATCATCATTCAGAAAAAGGATCTGGATCCGGTAAAGCATATGATCGGCCAGAGCGGCAAAGAGCATCCCAATCAGTGGGACGATATGAACTTCACCGCCGGCACCTACATGTTTGACGAGTATCCCACCTTTGAGGAGTGGGATTCCTGGTTCGAGGGGTACTGCGGACACGGTTCCCAGAGCACGCATCCGGATCGTTACTACGATCATCTGCCGGTGTGGCTGGGCGGCAATCTGTACTGCAACGGTGCTGCGGCCTGCAGCAAGGAAAAGGGCGCTGTGTCGGATGACCGGGAAATTACGATTGCCGTGGAAGAAGGCACCGATGGCTGGTATCTGAAAACCAACCTGTACGAGGCGCTTCCGGAAGTCTGCTGCGGTATGATTTCCACGGAAACCTTAGGGATGGCCTTCGAGCCGGAGCAGAAATTCGAAAATCCGGACGGATCCCCCATCCTCTTTAAGGAGGACTATTTCGGACGGGAGCGCACCTTAGATCCCATCCCGGGACCCTTTGCCAGCGCGAAGGAAGCGGAAGAGAAACTGTTTTAAAGAAAGAACGGATATCATATGAAAACCGAATGGAATCTGGATCTCCTCTATCATGGGCTGGACGACCCCGCCTATGAGGAGGATATGAAGTGTTTTGAAGACCTGGGCGCAAAGCTGCACGAGCTGGCGGCGAAGGCTCCCCGGATGGAAGAAGAGCAGCGGGCCACGGAAATCCTGCTGCGGGCGGAAGAATTCAACCGCCTTCTCATGCGGCTGTCCAACTACATCGAGCTGTCCCTTTCCGTGGATACCACCAACGGAAAAATGGCCGGTGAACAGGGCCGGCTGATGCGGGCCTATTCCGCCATGACGGCGGATCTGACGGCGCTGTTTCGCATGCTGGGCGAGGTATCCGACATCGATGCCTTGGCCGAAAAAAGCGACCTGTTAAAGGCCTACGCCCCCCTGATGCGTTTCCAGAAAAAGGATAACGCCCATCTGCTTTCTGATGCGGAAGAGGCCATGTACGCCGCCATGGATATCACCGGCGGATCGGCCTGGAGCAACATGCAGAACGTGCTGACCTCCACGGTGAAGGCGGATTATGACGGAAAACAGGTGACCCTGTCCGAGATCCGGAATCTGGCCTACAGCCCGGAAGAAGCGGTGCGCAAAGCGGCCTACGAGGCGGAAATCGCCTGCTATGACAAGATCAAGGATGCCGTGGCTCACTCCTTAAACAACATCAAGAATCAGGTGACCACCATCGCCGCCCAGCGGGGATTTGCATCGCCTTTGGATCAGTCCTTAGAGCAGTCCCGCATGTCCCGCCAGACCCTGGAGGCCATGATGGAAGCGGTGCAGGAATATCTGCCTGTATTCCGGAAATACCTGCGGAAAAAGGGTCAGCTCTTAGGACACGAAGACGGTCTGCCCTGGTATGAACTGTTCGCGCCCCTGGAAGCGTCGGACAAGGTCTATTCCCTGGAGGAATGCCGCGCCAAACTGCTGGACTGCTTTGGCAGTTTTGCTCCGGACATGGCAGCCATGATGGCGGAAGCCTTTGACGACGAGTGGATCGATTTCTATCCCCGGGAAGGCAAGTCCGGCGGCGCCTTCTGCGCCGGCCTGGGAGAGTATAAGCAGAGTCGCATTCTGACCAACTATGACGGCACCTTCGGCGCCGTGGATACCTTAGCCCACGAACTGGGACACGCCTATCACAACCGGCAGATGGAAGGGGAGCGGGAACTGAACACCGATTACCCCATGCCCGTGGCGGAAACGGCGTCCACCTTCAACGAGGTTTTCCTGGGGGCCTACGCCTTAAAGCGGGCCCAGACCCGGGAAGAGCGACTGGCGCTGTTGGAAAGCGACCTGCGGGAAAAGACCCAGTGTGTGGTGGATATCTACTCCCGCTATCTGTTTGAAACCGCCGTGTTTGAGCAGAGCCGCGCCCGGTTTCTGTCCGCCGACGACCTGGCACAAATCATGCTGGACTGCCAGGAACAGTCCTACGGCGACGGCCTCGCCAAAGACTGCCGGCATCCTTACATGTGGGTCTGCAAGAGCCACTATTACAGCTCAGGCTTTTCCTTCTACAACTACCCGTACACCTTCGGCAATCTGTTCGCCCAGGGACTGTACGCCCTGTATCAGAAGGAAGGAGACGCCTTCCTGCCCCGGTATAAGGAAATGCTTCGCACCACGTCCATTCACACCATCGAAGAGGACGGAAAGGCTATGGGCATCGATTTGACGGACAAGGCCTTCTGGGAAGCCAGCTTAGCGTCCATCGCAGAAGAAATCGAAGAATTCTGCACACTGTAATTGTAATAAAGAGAGGGGGAAGTAACCATGAAAACCACATTCCGCATCCGTCAGCCCTACGCTGACACATTTTTAAGATGTGCCGACGAATTCGTCTGCAATTCGCCGGTGCGGCCGGAGCGCTTCATCAAAAAGATGAAGGAAAACACCGGTATGGCCGGGGCCATGGTGGGTAACGTAGACGAGCAGGGCTTAGAGAAAAAGAATCCGGTGATCGTCGCTTTAGGCGATTCTGTCACCGCCGGCCATTTCGAGTCCATGATGACCCAGGAACTGCTGCAGAAATTCATGCAGGCAGCCATGATCCAGATGGGAGAAGGCACCGAGGAAGAAAAGGCCGAAAAGCTGGCCGCCCTGGGCCCTCTGCCGCCCCTGGAAATCTTTGATGCCCGGGAGAGCTACATCGAAAAGTTCCGCCAGATGCTGATCGACAAGTTCGAACTGACCAGTGTTTCCGTGATCAACGCCGGTATCGCCGGAGATGTGCTGCCCTCCATGATCGCCCGGACGGACCGGGACGTGGTGCGCTACGATCCGGATCTGATCTTAATCAACGGCTCCTTAAACTGGATGGATGAGCAGATGGGGGACGAAAACGTCTACAAGGAAATGCTGCGGGGCCTGGTGCAGAAACTGAAGGCCGAAACCAATGCGGATATCGTGCTGCTGACCCCCAACGGCGACCTGCCCAACACCATGTTTGCCGTCCAGGGACAGGGCGTACCGGAGCCCACCACCTATAAGCGGGTGGAGAAGATCCGGGAACTGGCCGAAGAAGAGCAGGTGTGCTTAGCGGATGCCCGGGCGGTGTGGGACGCGGCAAAGGAAGCCGGATGCCCCTGGGAAGAGCTGCTGGCGAATAAGATCAATCACCCGTCGGTGGAAGGCCACGAGGTGTATGCCAAAGTGCTGATGAAGCTGTTTGAAGACTGACGCAGCCGCTGCATGGAAGAGCGGAAGAAAGCCTTTTCGATGAGCTGACCAGCCAATCAGAGGAAAGAACTGTATATTAAGCTGAGAGGAGAAGGAACAGATGGACAAGTATTTAGACGCAACCCTTTCACCGGCAGAGCGCGCTGCGGATCTGCTCTCAAAAATGAGCCTGGAAGAGAAGATGGCACAGACCGTCAGCATCTTCCCCATGTACACTTCCTTTGGCGGCGACAGCGTCACCATGATGAAGGACAGCTGCAAAAACGGTATCGGAAGCATTTCCACGCTGGAGATGCGGGATCTGACCTCCGTGGAAGCCGTCCGTGAATATCAGACCCGGATGCAGACCATGGTGATGGAACAGAGCCCCCATCACATTCCGGCCATGTTCCACATGGAAGGTCTGTGCGGCTCCTTCATTCAGGATTCCTTAAGTCTGCCCTCCGGTGCAAGCCGCGGCGCCGGCTGGGACCCCGAACTGGAGCAGAAACTGGCTGAAGTGGTATCCCGCCAGGAGCGCGCGCTGGGCGTGACCCAGATCCTTGCTCCGGTCTTAGATGTGACCATTGATCCCCGTATGGGCCGCACCGGTGAAAGCTATGGCGAAGATCCCACCCTTTGCGCGGCCTTAGGCACGGCCTATACCCACGGCATTCAGGACCCGGAGCGCTGCGACGGACTGAAGGCAGAAGCGGTGGCCAAGCACTTCCTGGGCTTCCACAATTCCCTGGGCGGCATTCACGGTTCCGAGGGTCTGGCCGGACCACGGCGTCTGGACGAAATCTACGGCAAACCCTTCCAGGCGGCCATTAAAGAGGCCAACCTGCGTGGAATCATGCCCTGCTACTGTTCCTATGACGGCGAGGCCACGTCCCTGTCCAAGCGGATCTTAACAAAGCTGCTGCGGGAGGAGATGGGCTTTGACGGCATCGTCTGCTCCGACTACGGCGCCATTTCCAACGCCCATGACTATGACCATCTGTTTGAAACCGCAGAAGATGCCGGCTTAGCCGCCATGGACGCCGGCATGGATATGGAATGGCCCAATGCCTATGGTTATGCGGATGGCTTAAAGCAGATGTTTGCTGACGGAACCGCGGACGCTGCGATCTTAGACCGCACGGTACAGCGCATTCTGGAAGCGAAGTTCCGCATGGGTCTGTTTGAGCATCCCTTCGCCCTGGATGGCGAGGACCTGGCAAAGGAATTTTATGGTGAGGATGACAAGGCACTGACCCTGCAGGCAGCCCGCCAGTCCATGGTGCTGTTAAAGAACGACGGCGTCCTGCCCCTTTCCGGGGAGGTAAAGAAGATCGCGGTTATCGGCGGCAAGGCAGATGACGTGCGCATCCTGTTCGGCGGTTACACCAATATGGCCATGACCGAAGCCATGGCGGCCCGCCGCAATTCCATTGCCGGTATCGGAACTGCCGGCGAGGTCACCAATGCACAGGAGGCCGCCGTGTATCCGGGCACCCAGGTGGAAGTGGATGATGCTGAGGCCTTTGAGGCGGTGGCAAATCGGCTGGCGCCGGGATGCAAAACCATCTATCAGGAACTGAAGGATCGTTTTGCCGGCGCCGAAGTGGTCTGGGCTTATGGATATCCCATCGCCGGAAACGACACTTCTCATTTCGCCGAAGCCTTAGATGCCATCCGCGGCGCGGATGCAGCCATTCTGGTGCTGGGCGGCAAGTGGAGTTCCGGTTCCATCGCCACCACCGGTGAAGGTGTGGATACGGTAGATATCAACCTGCCGGAATGCCAGGAGAAGTTTATCCGCGAGGCAGCGGCTTTAGGAACACCCTTAGTGGGCGTGCACATCGACGGCCGTCCCATTTCTTCCGATGCGGCCGATGAGTGCTTAAACGCCATCGTGGAAGCCTGGACGCCCTCTGAAACCGGCGCGCAGGCCATTGCAGACGTGCTGTGCGGCGCAATCAATCCCTCCGGAAAGCTGCCGGTTTCGGTAGCCTATACCGCGGGACAGGTCCCGGTGATTTACAATCATCCCAACGGATCCTCTACTCACCAGGCCATGAGCATCGGCTTTGCGGACTACTGGAACTGCCCGCATAAAGCCCGCTATGTCTTTGGCTATGGTCTGTCCTACACCACCTTTGCCTATGACAACCTGACCATTGATACCGGCTCTGCGGACGGCACCGTGGCACCGGACGGCAAGGTGTGCATTTCCTTTGACGTGACCAACACCGGATCCGTGGCCGGAACCGAAATCGCCCAGATCTATCTGGAAGACGCCTATGCATCCATGGTCCGTCCCTGCATGGAACTGGCCGGATTTGCCCGGGTGGAACTGGCCCCGGGTGAAACGAAACGCGTGACCGCAGTTGTGGAGCCTTCGCAGATGGCCTTCCTTAATCTGGACATGGAATGGACCATCGAAAAAGGACTGATCCGCGTCTTTGTGGGTGCGGCGTCCGACGATCTGCCGCTTGAGGGCGAGTTTACCATCACGAAAACCCAGGTGATTGGCGCCCGTGACCGCCGCTTCTATGCGGATGTAACCATGTAATCCCAGTGAGTCAAAAGTGACAGTCACTTTTGACTCACTTTTGTCCCATTTTCTGAGACTGAAATCAGAGACAGAGAGGAGCAAACCAATGGCTTATACATCCATCCGCCCCGGCCAGGTCTGGCTGGACACCAATGGCAACCGCATCCAGGCCCATGGCGGTTCCGTGTTCTATGAGAACGGCACCTATTATTTCTATGGTGAGAACAAGGAAAAAACCGACGGCACGACGGATATCTGGCACTGGGGCGTGCGGGCCTACGCCTCCAAGGATCTGTACAACTGGGAAGACATGGGGCTGATCATTCCGCCGGAGCCGGATGATCCCGAATCCAGCCTGCACCCCTCATCCATGATGGACCGGCCGCACATTATTTATAATGAGATTACAAAAAAATATGTGGCCTGGCTGAAGATCATGATGAAGGACGGCCGGCAGACGGAAACCGTGATGACCGCAGATCACTTTTTAGGACCCTACACCAAGGTGCGGGAAGGGATCCAGCCCTGCGGCTTTTCCGCCGGGGATTTCGACCTGGTGGTGGATCCCGAAACGAAGAAAGCCTATTACTACTTCGAAAAAGTGCACACCGAAACCATCTGCGCAGATCTCACCGATGACTACACAGATGTCACCGGCACCTACACCAGTCACTTTCCCCATCCCAATCCGCCCTTTGTCCGGGAGGCTACGGCGCATTTTGAGCGGAAGGGAAAGCACTATCTGGTGACAAGCGGCACCACCGGCTACCTGCCGAATCCGTCGGAAGTGGCGGTGGGCGACGATTACCACGGCCCCTTTACGGTGCTGGGAAATCCCCATCCGGATGATGAGACCCAGACCTCTTACCAGAGCCAGATTTCCTCGGTTTTTAAAGTGCCCGGGAAGAAGGACCTCTATATCGCCTGTGCCGACCGCTGGCTGCCGGAACTGGATCCGAAAAAGATCCCGTACGAATTCTATGGCCAGATGTTTGACATGATGTTTTCCGGCCGCCGGGACGAAATGCCGGCGCTGGCGGAGAAGTACGGTATTACGCAGGAAGATGCGGCGTATGTTTTCGGCGACGGACAGCGCAACACCTCGATTGCGGATTACGTGTGGCTTCCGCTGCGTTTTGTGGAGCCCTGCGGGGAGTATCCGAATGGCATGGTGTTTGTCGACTGGAAGGACGAATGGCGCATCGAAGACTATGAGTAAGAAAAGAAGAAGGGGGTCCGATTTGGATCCCCTTCTTCCAAAGGGACATATGACCCTGCACATGAGATGAAAATGCATTTCTGATCCAACCGGATTCCGGCGGATGAAAGGAAAACTGATATGCGGATTGTAAGCAGCCTGCTTTCCATAAAGCAAAAAAAGAATGTCATTTACCTGGAAACCGATGCCATGCCTTTTCGGATCCTGTTTCTGACCGACGACATTCTGCGCATCCGCGCGGGATTTGACGGCACCTTCCGGGAGGCTTCCTATGCCCTGACGCTGACGGCCTGGGAAGATGCCATGGACGAAGTGCTGGGCAAGGAACGCACGCGGGTGGAGCCGGCGGACTTTCGGATGAAGAAAGACGACAGCGGACAGTGCACGGTGATTGAAGGTGCCCGCCTTCGGGTGACCATCGATCACGAGCCCTTTGTGATCCGGGTGTACGACAGGGAAAGCCAGGCACTGCTTCATGAGGACATTCCCTCCATGGGCTGGCTGTGTGATCGCAACGGACGCCGCATCCACCGCAGTGTGATGCAGAAATCAGAACACTATTATGGTTTTGGCGAGCGCACCGGACATCTGGATAAGCGGGGCCGGTTCTTGAAAAACGGCGCAGGAGATACCTTGGGCTACGATCCGGCGCAGACCGATCCTCTGTACAAAAACATCCCCTTCTATATCTCTGTCAATGAGGATACCCGGGAAGCCGCGGGCTTTTTCTATCACAACACCTGGGAGGGAGATTTTGACCTGGGCCGCAGCCACAGCAACTACGTAAAGCATCACACCACCTATCGGACGGACGGCGGAGACATCGATCTGTTTATCATTCGAGGTCCGAAGGTGCGGGATGTCATTGCACGATACACGGATCTCACGGGAAAGAGCGCACTGCTGCCCAAAGCCGCCTTAGGCTATCTGGGCAGTTCCATGTATTATCCCCAGCTGCCGGAACACGCAGACGACGCCATCCTTTCCTTTGCGGATCACGCTGAGGCGGAAGGTATTCCCATGGACGGATTCATGCTGTCCTCCGGCTACTGCGAAGTGGAAACCAAGGCGGGAGAGAAGCGCTGCACCTTTACCTGGAATTCGAAACGCTTTCCAAATCCGGCCGCCTTCTTTGCGGATATGCGCGCCCGGAGAATCTCCGTTTCGCCTAACATCAAGCCCGGCATGCTTCTTGTGCATCCGATGTTTGATGAAATGATGAAAGCGGGACTGTTCATCAAAAACGCCTCTGATGACACGCCGGCCTGCGGCCTGTGGTGGGGCGGCTCCGGAGCGTATGTGGATTTTACGGATAAAAAGAACCGCAGCACCTGGAAATCCTATGTGAAAGAGCATCTGCTTTCCTATGGCGCGGATTCCATCTGGAACGACAACTGTGAGTATGATGGACTGACGGATCTGGACGCCCGGGTATCCCTGGAAGGAATGGGCGCAACCGCCGCCGAGACCAAGGCGGTGATGAGCAATCTCATGTGCAAGACCGCTCGGGACGCACTGTTGGAAGATGATCCCCGCCGCCGGCCCTTTGTGGTCTGCCGCAGCGGTTTTGCAGGTATTCAGCGTTATGCCCAGACCTGGGCAGGCGACAATTTCACCGGCTGGGACAGCTTAAAGTACAACATCGCTACGATCCTCGGCATGGGTCTTTCCGGCGTGGCCAGCCAGGGCTGTGATATCGGCGGCTTTGCCGGACCGGCGCCGGAGGAGGAACTGTTTGTCCGCTGGGTGCAGCAGGGTATTTTCCAGCCCCGGTTTTCCATTCATTCCGTAAACTCCGACAACACCGTCACGGAACCCTGGATGTACAGCGAAAGCAAGGAGCGCATCGCCTCCGCCATCCGCTTCCGGTATGCCCTAAGCCCCTATCTGTACTCCCTGACCTATCGGGCTCACGTGACGGGACTGCCGATCATGGAAGCATTTGTATCCGCCTTCCCGGAAGATCCGTCGGTCTGGCAGGAAGACGTAAACTACATGGTGGGTGACGGTCTGCTGTCGGCGCCGGTGGTGGAACCGCAGGCGGCCGAAAAGGAAATCCATCTGCCGGCGGGACACGTGTTTTACGATTTCGAAACCCGAAAGGCCCATGAGGGCGGACAGACCGTTTCCATTCCCGTGGACTTAGACAGCATTCCGCTGTTTCTGATGGATGGCGCCATTGTCCCTGTGGCAGCGGAGCCTCTGGCGAATCTGACGGCAAAACCGGCGCGGAAGCTGCACCTTCTGTGCGTGCCGAAATGCGGGTCATGGAATGAAAACAGCCGAAACGAGGCAGAAGAGCAGGAAAATCGAAAAGACGGGAAAACAAAGACCGGCCAGGAATCGAACACTTCTGTTTTCGTATATTATGAGGATGACAGCACATCCATGGATTACGAAAACGGTCAGTTTAGTGCAACGACGTTGACTTTAACCGGCGGAGCGACCACCGTGCTGACCTTTGAAAAGACGGGAGAGTATCCCTCCGACGTAGAAGAGATGGAAATCGATCTGACCTGTCCGGATCGATCCCCGCTTACGGTAACTGCGGATGGTGAGGTGCTTCCACGGATTCCGTATCGGCCGGCATACGAGCAGGCTGAAAGCGGCTGGTATTACAGCGCAACGAAAAAAAGCGTGCTGATCCGCCTGCCCTGGAGCATGGAAGATCATAGGGTCGAAATCAGCTTCGAAGCCCAGGATATGATCCGGGTTTAGCAGTAGGGCTTTTTGGGCTTCCCCGTGGGCTACCAGCCCACGGGAGGATATAAATCGCAGCCCCAATTTTCTGTTGCGAAAATGAAATAGATGTGCTATGCTGTGTGCACGGGCACACAATCCAACCGTTTTCCTGAAAGGGGAGAGAACATGTTTAACAAAGATTGCAAGTTTACCGACGAGCAGCTGGAATCCGCCGCCAAGGTGCTGATTTCCAAGATGGACTTAAAAGAAAAAGTCATGTACTTAAGCGGCGACTGGCAGATGATTCGGGACAGCGTGAAGTATAAGCGCACCTACAACCCGGTACCCATCGAATCCCACGGAAACAAGCGACTGGGCTTAAAGCCGGCGGTTGCCTTTACCGATGGCCCCCGCGGCGTGGTTATGGGCAATTCCACCTGTTTCCCGGTTTCCATGGCCCGTGCGGCTTCCTTTGACCGGGAGCTGGAGCATGAGATCGGCGAAGCCATCGCCCGGGAAGCAAGAGCTCAGGGCGCCAATTATTTCGCAGGTGTCTGCATCAACCTTCTGATGCATCCTGCCGGCGGCCGTGCCCAGGAATCCTACGGTGAAGATCCCTTCCTGGTGGGCGAGATGGGCTCCCAGCTGGTGGACGCGGTGCAGAAGCACAACGTGATGGCCTGCGCCAAGCACTACGCGGTCAACAACATGGAAAACCTGCGCTTCCACGTCAGCGTGGACTGCGACGAGCGCACCCTGCACGAAGTGTATCTGCCCCATTTCAAGAAGTGCGTCGTGGACAAGCACTGCGCTTCCTTAATGGGTTCCTACAACCGTTTCCGCGGTGAGCAGGCTTCGGAATCCAAAGAACTGTTAACCACCATCCTTCGGGACGACTGGGGATTTGAAGGCTTTACCATCACCGACTTCATCTTTGCCCTCCGCGACGGCGCGAAGGCCATCGAAGCCGGTATGGATATGGAAATGCCCATTCCCTGCCATTTCGGTCTGGAACTGAAGCAGGCGGTGGAGAGCGGCCGTCTGAAGGAAGAAGTCTTAGATCAGGCTCTGCTTCGCGTTTTAAAGACGGTGATGACCTTCCAGAACAGCCCGGATCCGGAAACCTACGACAAATCCGTGATTGCCTGCAAGAAGCACACCGATCTGGCCCGTCGGGCATCCGAAGAATCCATGGTTCTTTTAAAGAACAAAGACGACGTTCTGCCGCTGTCCAAAGATGTGCAAAAGGTGCTGGTGGTGGGCCATCTGGCCAATCAGCCCAACACCGGTGACCACGGCAGCAGCAGCGTCTATCCGCCCTATGTGGTGACGGCTTTAGACGGCATTAAGGAAAAACTGGGTGCCGGTGTGGATGTGATTCATCTGGACGAACAGGATCTGGAGCAGATCCGCACCCAGGCCAAGGACGCGGACGCGGTTATCGTCATTGCCGGCAACGATTACAACGACGAAGGCGAATTCGTCATGCCCGATAAGGAACTGAATCCCACGGCCATCATGGGCCAGGGATTTATCAACAACGGACACCCCTTCATCGGTAAGATGATGAAGAGTGTGCCGGCGGACAAGGCGGCTGGTTCCTACACATCCAGCGAAGGCGTGGCTGTGGGCGGTGACCGTAAGAGCCTGTCCCTTCGCCCGGCGGAGATCGCTGCCATCAAAGAAGCCGGCCAGGTCAATCCCAAGACCGTGGTGGCTTTAGTCTGCGGCAGTATGCTCATGACCAAAGAGTGGGATGAATGTGTCCCCGGAATCCTGTACAGCTGGTACGCCGGCATGGAAGGCGGTCACACCCTGGCAGACGTGCTGTTTGGCGACGTGAACCCCTCCGGCAAGCTGCCCTTTACCATTCCCACGGATGAAAAGCATCTGCCGGAAGTGGACTTCTTCAATTCCGATGACATCTGGTACGATTACTATCACGGCTACCGCAAGCTGGATCACGAGGGCAACAAGCCCGCGTATCCCTTCGGTTACGGCTTAAGCTACACCACCTTTGCCTACGGAAAGCCGGCGGTGGAAAAAACGGAAGAGGGCGTGCGCATTACTGTAGATGTAACCAATACCGGTGACGTGGATGGCACGGAAATCACAGAAGTGTACGTCAGCGTGCCCAACTCTGCGGTGGAACGCCACGTAAAGGAACTGAAAGGTTTTGCCCGCACGGAACTGGCTGCCGGCGAGACGAAGACGGTTGTTATTGACATTCCGGAAGCGGAACTGAAGTACTACAATCCCGCGGACCGCAGCTGGGTGCTGGAGAAGACCACCTATCATTTTCTCACCGGACCGAGCTCCGATGCGGAAGTGCTGCAGGCTGCAGAAATTGCACTGTAAGCCGAATTGAGAACGGGATCAACGTAAGTTCAGACTCTCTTCTGAATCATTACGAAATCCAAATGAACCTGCAGAAGGGACCGATGCCCAAACAGGCACCGGTCCCTTCTGTCGGATTCCTCGTGTGCCTGTTGCTTTCTTTTGCCGCTTGTTTTATGATTTATTGATATGATTTAAACGCCAAAAGTCCGATTCCGCGCCACGCCAGCGCGGCAGGGGAGGAGAGACGGATTGGCGACGAAATCCGGATATTGGAAATAGATCGTTTCAGGTGACAAAAAAACCATGGCGAGGAGGAACTTTTGATGGAAGAGAATGTCGCGTCCCGTGATCAGGTCATTGTGCGTACCAGCATCATCGGTATCATCGCAAACGTATTTCTGGCAGCCTTTAAGGCGGTGATCGGTCTTTTGTCCAATTCCATTGCCGTGGTGTTAGACGCGGTCAACAACCTGTCGGATGCTCTGTCCTCCGTAATCACCATCGTGGGCAATAAGCTGGCCAACAAGCTGCCGGACAAAAAGCATCCCTTCGGATACGGGCGCATCGAGTATTTAAGCGCCATGATCGTTTCCGCCATCGTGCTGTATGCCGGTATCACCTCCGTGGTGGAATCCGTCAAGAAGATTATCCATCCGGAAGAAGCGGATTATTCCGTGGTGTCTCTGGTGATCATCGCTTCCGCCGTGGTGGTAAAGATCCTGCTGGGACGGTACGTCAAAAGCCAGGGAGAAAAGGTAAATTCCCAGGCGCTGGTGGCCTCCGGCTCAGACGCCACCTTTGACGCCATTCTTTCCGCTTCCGTTTTAGGAAGCGCCCTGCTGTTCCTTGCCACGGGCATCTCCTTAGAAGCCTGGGTGGGCGCCGTGATTTCCGTGATCATCATCAAATCCGGTATCGAAATGATGATCGACACCTTAAATGACATTCTGGGGCAGCGGGCAGATCCGGAGACCACCAAGCAGATCCGGAAGCTGGTCATCGACGAACCTGAGGTGCGGGGCGCCTACGATCTGGCTCTTTACAATTACGGCCCGGACCGGGATTATGCCACGGTGCACCTGGAACTGCCGGATACCATGCAGGTGGAAGAAGTGGACGAGCTGACCCGCCGCATTCAGAAAAAGGTGTTCAAGGAGACCGGCGTGATTTTAACCGGCGTGGGTGTGTATTCCTACAACACCAAAAACGACGAAGCGGTCGCCATTCGAAACAACATTCAGAAAATCGTCTTTGCCCACGACTGGGCCCTGCAGATGCACGGATTCTACGCGGATACGGAAAAGAAAACCATCCGCTTCGATGTGGTGGTGAGCTTCGACGTTGATCCGGCGGAAAGCATGAAGACCCTGTGCGAAGAAGTACAGGCGGCGTATCCGGATTATCATCTGGATATCATCCGGGATGTGGATATTTCGGACTAGGATATGGTTTCTGTTAGAACAGGCTAACTTTTTGCACCGGAATGATCATTTTTCGTCAGAAAACAGGGTGACTTTCCACGGCTTTCATATTAAAATATATGCAGATTTTTGGGCCGGTCCGGGGACGGATCCCGCATCGGCTGTTGAAAAGAGCGGATTGTACGCCGATGCTGGCGTAGTCCCGCTTGCTCAGGTGCGGATGCCTGTTTTTCAGGTGCCGGATCCCATTGAAAAGAAATATAGTTATATGCGAAATTAGCCGGACGGAAACCGTCTTCCGAACGAAGCAGGAGGTATTTGAATGAGCAAACCGGTTGTATTGGTAGTTATGGACGGCGTTGGCTGGACCGAAAAAGACATGGGTAATGCCGTGATGCATGCCTACAAGCCCCAGATCGACGAACTGATGACCAAATGGCCCCACACCACCATCAAGGCCAGCGGCGTGGCCGTGGGTCTGCCCTCCGATGACGACATGGGCAACTCCGAAGTGGGCCACAATGCCTTGGGCTGCGGCCAGATCTATTCCCAGGGCGCGAAGCTGGTAAACGAGAGCATCGAGTCCGGCAAGATCTACGAGAGCGAAACCTGGAAGAAAGCGGTTTCCTTCGTGACCGAAAACAACGGCAAGATGAACTTCATCGGCCTGCTGTCTGATGGTAACGTGCACTCCAACATTTCTCACCTGATCGCCATGTTAAACGAGGCGAAGAAGGAAGGCGTGAAGGAAGTGCGTGTGCACATCCTGTTAGACGGCCGTGACGTGCCCGAAACCAGCGCTCTGCAGTATGTGGATCAGCTGGAAGAAGTGCTGGCCGGCTTAAATGACGATACTTTCCATGGCTGCATCGCTTCCGGCGGCGGCCGTATGACCATCACCATGGACCGCTACGAAGCGGACTGGAGCATGGTGGAGCGTGGCTGGCACATCCACGTTATGGGTGACGGCCCGATGTACGGCAGTGCCCGGGAAGCCATCGAAGCGCTGCGCGCCGAAGGCGGCTACACCGACCAGTATCTGCCGGGCTTCGTCATCGGCAAGGACGGCGTTCCGGCCGGCCCCATCGATGACGGCGATGCTGTGATCCTGTTCAACTTCCGCGGCGACCGTGCGGTGGAACTGTCCAAGGCCTTCGATTACATGAACCGCGGCTTTGACGCCTTCGACATGCCCAAGAAACCCAACGTGTTCTACTGCGGCATGCTGCAGTACGACGGCGACTTAAAGCTGCCGGACAACTTCCTGGTGGCTCCGCCCCATATCGAGAACACCATGAGCGAGTTCCTGGTGCAGAAGGGCGTGAAGAGCTACGCCTGCTCCGAAACCCAGAAGTACGGCCATGTGACCTATTTCTGGAATGGCAACCGTTCCGAAAAGTTCTCCGATGAGCTGGAGACCTGGGAAGAGGTTCCGTCGGACGTGATCCCCTTCGATCAGAAGCCCTGGATGAAGGCCACGGAAGTGACGGAGAAGATCGTTGCGGCCATCGAGTCCGGCGAGTATCAGTTCATCCGCTGCAACTATCCCAACGGCGACATGGTGGGTCACACCGGCAACTATGAAGCCACCATCATCGGTGTCGAGTCCGTAGACTTAAACCTGCGCCGCGTCATGGATGCCTGCCTGAAGATGGATTACACCCTGCTTGTCACTGCCGATCACGGCAACTCCGATGAGATGTACGACAAGGGAACGAATCCGGACGGTTCTCCGAAGCCGAAGACCTCCCACTCCTTAGCCCGCGTACCTTTCGCGATCTTCAACGGACCGGAAGGAACGGAAGTCAAGGAAGGCGACGATTTCGGCCTGGCCAACGTGGCAGCCACGGTGGTAAAACTGCTGGGATTCGAAAAGCCGGAAAGCTGGCTGGAGAGCATTATCAAATAAACAGAAACCGATAAGACGATTTTAGAGGAAGATCCGGAGCGCAAGCCCCGGATTTTTTTTTCGTTATATACAATATAAATGGTTGCTTACGGTGGCAATTTACGATGGCGATCTGAAGATCGACTTTGCGGAGATCCGGGATCAGCTGGCTTTCCGGCGATAATGCATCTGGTGACGGACGATGGAGGACACCAGAAGGATGGCAATGGCGATGACACCGGCGATGGCGGCTGTTTTTAAGCCCTGATGCAGGAAACCGTTCATGTCTTCGGCCAGGGCAAAATTCATCGTATAGTAAATGCCGGCTCCGGGGATGAGGGGCATGATGCCGATCACCAGGTAGGAGATGGCGGGATATTTGCGGATGCGGGCTAAGATTTCCGCACAGGCGGCAGCGGTCAGTGCGCCCAGCAGATAGCAGAAGATTTCCCGAAGTCCCGTAAGACCAAACAGCGCGTAAACCGCATAGGCCAGGGTTCCGGTGAAAACGCAGAGCCACATGCCTTTTCCGTGGATGTTAAAGAAGATGGAGCAGCCGATGCTGGCCAGAAAACAGGCAAACAGCCGCGCTGCCAGGGAAAGGGGTAAGGCGTCATTCATGGGCCAGGTAATAAAGAAAGATGCAATCCGCAAACCGGCCGCGGTGCCGATGGTGATGGCTGCAGCGGTTAAGAGCACCTGCACCACACGGTTGGAACCCGAAACCACGTCACCGTAGATGATATCCCGCATGGCGTTGGTGAAAAGCAGACCGGGAAACAGCAGCATCAAAGGGCCGATGATGACGATTTCCGGAGAATAGATGAATCCTATGCCGGCGAAAAGGTGGGCCAGCAGCGACAGTACGAAGGCATCGATGGTGACCCGAAAGAAGGGGTTGGCATGTCCGCCGGCAAACAGATAATCTACCCCGTACAGGACAGCAGAAAGAATGCCGGCCCAGAGGGCGTCCAGAACCCCTGCGCCAAACAGCACGGAAAAGCCGGAACCCACCAGAAAATATCCGGCCATGGAAATCAGGGCAGGATAGGTTTTGTGACTGGAAATGGCGGCGGAAAGCCACTGGGACGCAACGTCAGCGGAGGGATGCTCCTCACAGATTTTACGGCCAAGATTGGCGTATGTTTCCACATTGTAAAGATCATTCTGCGTGAAACGAACCCGCTTCATGCGCATGATGCTTTGACCGTCGGCAGTAACAGCGCAGATGTGCAGGCAGTTGGGAATGGCAAAAACCTCGGCTGTCATGCCGTAGGCTTCGAGAATGCGGGCAACACTTTCTTCCACACGGTAGATCTCGGCACCGCTGGTCATCAGACGGTAACCTAACTGTTCTGCAATATCGATGATTCGTAAATTTTCCATATCTGAAAATCTCCGGACAAACAAAACCATAGTCTGCGCCGTCCCTATTATAGGATATACTGAAAAAAGATCAACCTTGCAGGGGATTGACTGAGCCGTACGGCTCAATGTATAATGGAGCTGTCTTGGATTTCGCCGTACGGAGAAGACACGACTTTTGAAGGCTATTTTTCGCCGTACGGAGAAGTTTTGAGACGAATCGCCTGATTTCGCCGTTCGGCTAATTTCAGTGCGATTTACCGGAACAATCAAAGATTGTTTTGAGATTCTTTGTGCGGCTTTTCAATATTCAGAGGGGACGGAGCTGGACATGATTATTACTGATGCGGTTTCTTTTGGCGCTGCAATTCGCGAGAAGCGCAAAGAGAAGGGTTACACCCAGACCTACTTATCCGGTGTTACCGGTTTTTCCGTCAGCTTTATTTCGGATCTGGAAAACGGTAAGAGCACCATCGAACTGGGAAGAGCCCTGACCCTGGCCAATGTCCTGGGCATGGATCTTATGATGGTTTCCCGGGGCACGCAGCCGCTGTGATATGGAGATCGTAAAGAAACGTAAAAGTAAGAAGAAGGGATGACAGAAGATGCAGAATTATCTGGTTTGTATTGATATCTGCGGACGGACCATTCCGGCCGGGCTGCTGCGGGAGGACGAGGCCTATCATGTGGTGTTTCAGTACCTGCCGGCCTATTTAAACCGTCCGGAAGCCGCGGCGGTTTCCGTAGGTCTGCCTCTTCAGGAAGAGGCTTTTTCGGTTCGCGCCACCCAGGCGTTTTTTGAAGGACTGCTTCCTGAAGGATTTACCCGGCGTTCCGTGGCCCAGGCCATCCGGGCAGACGAAGGGGATTATCTGGCGCTGCTGTACGGCTTAGGCCGGGAATGTATGGGAGCCGTGCGCATCGTTTCCATGGAAGGGCTCTCCGAAGAAGAAGTCAATGCCTTCGATGTGCTGCCGGACGAACTGAAAACCAGAATCTACGGAGATGAACAGGCCCATTACGAGCTGCTGACCCCGGATCAGGTGCGGGCATTAGCGGCGGAGGGAGCCACCAAGTCGGCGGAACTGGTGACGAAAGCCCACCTTTCCCTGGCTGGCGCTTCCGGTAAGGTGGGCCTGTATTACGATGCTGCCGGCAGACAGTGGTATCTGCCCAAGGGCGACGCCCCCAGCACCCATATCGTCAAGCAAAGCCATGTGCGCTTAGAGCAGATTGTCCTAAACGAGCAGATCTGTCTGCGCACAGCCGCGCGCTGCGGAATCAACGTACCCCACAGCTTTATCATCAATGTGGGTGACGGCCGAGACGAGGAGGTGCTATTAGCCACCGAGCGGTACGACCGCATCTTCCTGCCGGAGTCGGCGGCTTCCGACGGCCTTCCGGTTCCGGTGCGCCTGCATCAGGAGGATTTCTGTCAGGCCTTAGGCCGCGTCTCCCAGGAAAAATATGAAAAGGGAGAGGAAGGCTACTTAAAGCGGGTGTTTGATCTGCTGCGCAGCCGCTCCGCTGAACCGGTGGAAGATCTGCTGCAGCTGTGGGATCTGCTGGTGTTTGACGTTCTGGTGGGAAATACCGACGCACACATCAAGAACATGTCCCTTCTGTATGCGCCGGATCTGAAATCGGTGAAACTGGCACCGGCCTACGACATTTTAAGCACGACGATTTACGAAAGCAGCACTCACGAGCTGGCTTTCCGATTCGGAAACGTGACGGTCATCGACGACATCACCCGGGAAAGCTTTGCGGAAGCGGCGAAGAACGCCGGCTTAGGACAGAAGATGATGATGGACCGGTTTGAAGCCATGATGGCCCGTTTTCCCGAGACCCTGTCCCAGACCGCGGAAGAACTGCAGGATATCGGATTTTCAGGCGCCCATGCCCTGGCAGAGCGAATTCTGGAAAGTGGTGGCTGGAATGTGCTGATGAATCATTGAAGAACCGGCTCCATTGACTTACGATGTTCATAGATTGGCAGCTGTACGCTGACGAAAAACGAGGCAAAAGGGATTGTCCCTTTTGCCTCGTTGTATCTCATTCAGACGATTTCTGCGGAATCGGATGTCTATTTCTGCGGAACCGGAAGCTGGCCATCGGTGTAGGTCCAACCGTCGCCGAGGATATCTTCCAGAGCGTTTCCTGTCATTTCGTCTTCGCTGGCATACAGATGCACGGCCTTCGGTCCATCCTCCGGAATGCTGCCGTCTTCGTTGTAGGCGCTGCCATCGCAGGCCTCGGCGTCGTTGGCTGCCAGGCCGCTTTCTAAGGCCGCGATGGAAGAGATGCGCTGAACCCCGGGAACGGTCATCAGCGGATCCATGTCATCGGAGAAGCGGATTTCCAGCTGTGCCGGTACAGAGGATACCGCCGCACCGGAGGTCAGGGTTCCCCGCACGTCTGAAACCGTAACCGTATTTGCCGCCAGGCAGCGGCTGATCTCGTAGATGGTAATACCGCCGAAGTAACCGATGGAGCCGTAGGTGCTGCTGTTCCATGCACCGGTAATACCGCCGCAGTACACGTTCTCGGCGCCGTTTACGGTGATTTCCACCTGGGACAGGCAGTCTTCAATGCTGTTGTAGCGTTCCTGGCCCACAATGCCGCCCACGTACAGGTTGGCATTTCCGTCGGCACGGGACATGGAAACAAAGATGGAGCCGTCAGCGACGCAGTTTTTCACGGCCGTCGCGCCACCCTGAATGCCGCCGATATACAGATCGGTATGAGCGCTGCTGCCGTCTGCCGCTTCGCCCCGGGAGGCCACGGAGCCCTTCATGTTCATATGGCTTTTGCAGCCGTCGGAGAGGGCATAGCCTTCGCCGTTGATGCCGCCGATATTGATCTCAGAACCGTTCTTTACATTCACGTCAAAGGTCAGATCTCCGGACACGTCACAGTTGATATAATTTCCGGCCCAGCCTGCGCCCACCAGACCGGTGAGGGAGGTAAAGGTGACACCTTCGTCCTCGGTGGCGATGGAAGCATCGATGGTTCCGCTGGTGGTGACATTTTCAATGGTGGTTCCCCAGCCCTGAGCGAAGCCGCACAGAGGAGCGGCATTGACGCCCTTTGTGGTGTCGATGGTGATGGTGTAATCCGCTAAGGTCAGATCCTTGACCACCGCGCCGTTTAAGGCTCCGAACAGGCCTGTGTAACCGAAAGCATCCCCGTCCTGAATGGAAAGGGTCAGACCCAAAATGGTGTGTCCGTTTCCGTCCAGCGTGCCACGGAAGGCTTCGGTCCACCAGTTGTCGTTGGCGGATTCATAGTCAGCCTGCCAGCGTCCCAGGGGCGTCCAGTCCTCGCCGGAAAGATCCAGATCCGCTTCCAGCACGTAATAGCCATACAGATCCTCAGCCATGGCCTGCAGATCCTCCACGGAAGACACGGGGGTTTCCTTTACCCAGCGGGCGTACAGGGTCATGCTCTGGTCGATGGGCATGGAAGTCACTTCGTCTTCGGGCACCTCAAAGTAGGTGTAAAGATATTTTTCGCCAAACAGCCATTCGCCTTCGGCGACGCCGTCGGAAAGTTCCGGATGGGGCGTGTCATACCACCCGGCAAAATGGTAGCCTTCCCGGGTTACTGTGGGAATGTCGTCCTTAGAAACGATGCTGCCGGCCTCTACGATCATGGGCTCGATTTCCTTGGCGCCTTCGTAGTTGGGTTCAAAAACCAGGGCGGCCTGACCGTCTTCCACAGCAATGCTGCCGGAACGGTCTTCGGGAGTGTAGAGGGGTTCTTCCGGGGTTTCTTGGGCGGCTGTATCCGCTGCTTCGGCGGCGGAATCAGCGGCGTCCGCTTCCTTGGATGCGGCGCTTTCTGTCGCTTCGGTCTGAGTGGAAACCGCAGCGGGTTCCGCCGGAGGCGTCGTGGTCTGGCCGCAGCCGAAACACGCCGTCACCATCAGGGATGCAGCAATGCCAAGAGATAAGAGAGTTTTGTTCTTCATGTCTGCTCCTTCCGTGGATGTCGGTGAAACGTGAAGCTGTTTTTCGATCGATTCGAAAATAAACAGAGGGTTCCATGAAACCCATTTTAGAAGGACGGAAGGGAAAAGGATTGCAGAATTGTCGTATCTATTGTAATTTTGTCTTCTTTTATCAGTGCTGCAAAATGACGGCGCTGTGAGTTTGTCTGAATCACAGCGCCGTCATGTGCTTTTATAGTGAAAAGCCGATCATCCCTTTTTGCGATACTCGTTGGGGGTACATCCCGCAAATTTCTTGAACACACGGGAAAAATGACTTTGAGAGGAATAGCCCAGATAGGTGCTGATATCCGCGAAAGACCGATCCGTATAGCGCAGCAGGCGGCAGGCTTCCTCGGTTTTCTTCTGATGAATAAAGTCGCTTAGGTTCACCCCGGTTTCCTCTTTAAACGTGGTGGACAGATGTCCCCGGCTTAAATAGAGGGCGTCGGCGATTTCCTCGGTGCGGATGGCATCCGAGAGGTGGTGAAGAATATAGTTGGAAACGGATTTCACCAGGGGCGAAACCTCCTGGCCCGCGGTGATGCGCCAGACCCGTTCCGTGTAGTCTTCCACCATGTGGGTGATCAGGTTGCTGACCCGGTCGATGGAAAGCAGCTGTTCGCTTTTATAAATATAGGCATCGGACAGACGGAGGGCGTCATCGGGAAGCATACCTCCCCGGATGGCGGCGCGGCTGGCTAGGGTGGCCGTTACAACCAGAATGTTTTTGATCTGGCGTAAGGGATCGCCGGCCACTACCCCCGGCCGGGCGGCGGGAAGGGTTTTCCGAAGTTCCATAAGACCGGGAAGATCTCCCCGGGTAATGATGTCCATAATCGTATTCTCGATGGAAATGGTGTTGTGCTGGGGTGTGCGGTAATCGCCGTTTTCATCCCAGAAACCATCGAATTCCCGGCTTTTCAGTTCTTCGCCGGTCAGCTCCCGGGTGAAGGCCGTCTGTTGTTCTTCGTGGATGGCCACGTCGTTTAAGGTCAGCTTTTCATCCGGATAAAGGGCAAAGCTTAAACTGCACAGCGCCTCCAGCAGGGAGAGGGGAGGCATGGGCACGATGTGTTTCATACCCAGCAGAAAGGCATCCAGATCCACGTCCGGGACTGCCAGCGTAAAAGCCAGTTTGCGCAGTTCGCTGTCACTGCGCATGGTTTCCCGGGAGGGGCCGGCCACCAGATGCCAGTCCTGATAGCTGATAATGCCATAGGAGTCGAAATCGGAAGTCGTAAAGGCGCTGACGTGTTCTTCCACGGACAGGATATCCTTCTCCCAGGGAAGCATCGGATCCACCGGAAGATCCACAACGCAGAAGAACCCTTTCCTTTCCGAGCCCTGATACAGCCGCACCGGAATGCCGGAGAGGTGAGCCAGGTTTTTGGCAAGATAAACCAGATCTTCTTCCTGAATCATAGGGTCGCTCCTTTTTTCTGAAAGTTGTTCTGAAAACCGATGTGAAAACTGTTCTGAATGCTATTCCGATAACGGTCTGAACTCTGTTCTATAATCGGCTCAATTCTTTACAAATATATCATTTCAAAGACAATGGTGCAATAAAAGGAGGGGCGAGAACAGTACAATAACAATGTAACCTAAACCCAGAAAGGAACACCATGAAACCCATCCGCCTTCGAACCGAATACTTACTGAACCCCCTGGGCATCGACACGCCAACTCCGCGCCTGTTCTGGAACGCCTGCGAGGGCATCCGCCAGACCGCATATCAGATCCGCTGCACGGATGCAGATGGAAATCTTGTGTGGGACAGCGGGAAGGTAGCCGGCGCTTCCATGCATGCTGATTACGCCGGACGGGCCTTAAAAAGCCGGGATCGCATTACCTGGAGCCTCTGCCTGTGGGATGAAAACGACACGGAAGGCCCCTGGGAAGAAGCCTTCTTTGAACTGGGGCTTCTGGATGCATCCGACTGGACGGCCCAGTGGATTGCAGGAGATTACGCGCCCCGGAAGAACCTTCGCTATCCTGTGGACTGCTTCCGCAAGGAATTTGTGCTGGGAAAGACCGTGAAAACGGCGCGCCTTTACATTACGGCCTGCGGTCTCTATGAAGCCTGCCTGGACGGAGTCAAAATCGGTGACGGCGTCATGACGCCGGGCTACACGGATTATCGGAAGCGCGTCCAGTACCAGACCTATGACGTGACAGAGATGCTGCAGGAAGGCGGTCACTGTCTTACGGTAGAACTGGCCGACGGCTGGTACCGGGGCAGTGTGGGAGCCCACGGCCTGCGCAACGCCTACGGAACCCAGACCAAACTGCTGGCGCAGCTGGAAGTGCGGTTTGCGGACGGCAGCGGGCAGCGGATTGCCACCGACGGCACCTGGGAGTGGAACAATGACGGTCCGGTGCGCTTCGCGGACAACAAGGACGGGGAAGTGGTGGAAGCGTCCCGCATTCCCTCATACAGCGCCAAGGTCCGGGTGACGTCCCATGCCATTGTGCCCTCGGCTTCCGACAATGTCCCCGTGACCTCCAAAGAGACCTTCAAGCCCCAGGTCATTACCACACCCGCAGGAAAGACGGTGCTGGATTTCGGCCAGAACATCGCCGGCCAGTTCGCTTTCAGTCTGAAGGCCAAAGAAGGGCAGCGGATCTTCCTGCGTTTCGGTGAAGCTTTGGATGCGGCAGGTGAATTCACCCAGAAAAACATTCAGTGCACAGATAGAAACGGCACCTCTCCCCTGCAGCAGATCGAATACATCTGCAAAGAGGGTACAAACGATTATCGCCTGCGCTTTGCCATGTTCGGCTACCGGTACGTGCTGGTGGAAACCGACATCCCGTTTAAGCCTGAGGATTTCACAGCGATTGCGGTCTATTCGGATCTGGAAGAGACCATCCGCTTTGACAGTTCCAATCCGCTGTTAAACCGGTTTGTGGACTGCACCCGCTGGTCCCTGAAAAACAACCATGCGGATATTCCCACGGACTGTCCCACCCGGGAGCGTCACGGCTGGACCGGCGACGCCCAGATTTTCTGCCGGACGGCGGCGTATCTGACACAGTATGCCCCCTTTGCCCGCAAGTACATGAACGACTTAAAGGACTGGCAGGCCGCGGATCCCAAAGGCCGCTTCCCCCAGATCGCGCCGGAGGGGGGCACGGATCCCTACATGGCGCCCATGAACGGTTCTGTGGGCTGGGCGGACGCCGGGGTGTTCATCCCCTGGCAGATCTGGCAGATCACCCGGGATGAGCGCATCCTTTCCGAAAACTATGAGGCCATGACCACCTACGCGGCCTTTATGAAAACCCGCATCGGCAAAAAGGGCCTTTTAGCGAAACAGGTGCGGATGGACCCCAAAAAGCGCCGCTATCTGGTAAATGACGGCCAGTCCTATGGCGAGTGGCTGGAGCCCGCGGACGTGCATCCCATGTCCTGGACGGATACGGTGTTTCCCCATCCGGAGGAATCCACGGCATACACCATCGCCGTGATGGACGTCATGGCCCGGATCGCGGATGTGCTGGGAAAGTCCCGGGATGCGGAGGCCTATCGGGCCACGGCGGCCAATGTGCGGCTGGCATATCAGGATCTGGTGAAGGTAAAGGGCTATACCCTGGATACGGATCGCATGGCAAAGCTGGTGCGGCCCCTGTATTTTGATCTGCTGGACGAAAAGGAAGCGCGCTATGCCAAAAAGCGCCTGATCACCGCCTGCGAACACTACAACTGGCGGGTGGGCACCGGTTTCCTTTCCACCCCCATGATTCTCTACGTGCTTTCCGAAATTGATTCGGAAGCCGCCTATCGAATGCTGGAAAACGAGGAAAATCCGGGCTGGCTGTTCATGCCCAAGGCCGGGGCCACCACGGTGTGGGAAGACTGGACCGGGACGGCCACCGACAGCCCCGACGGTGCGGTGGCTTCCCTGAACCACTACTCCAAGGGCGCGGTGCTGGAGTGGGTCTTCTCTGAAATGTGCGGCGTGTCTGTCGCTGGGGAAAACCGTTTCGCCATTGCTCCGGTTCCCGGCGGACACTTCACGAAGGCATCCCTGACCTGGGACAGTCCCTTCGGTGCGGTGACCTGTGCCTGGGAAAAGGGAGAAGAGGGATACCGGTATCAGATCAGGATACCGGCAAATGCCACGGCGGAAGTAAGCCTGCCGGGGATGGAGAAACAGATCCTTACGGCCGGAGAATACCGCTTCTAAAAAGGAAATATCAAAATAACAGAGAACGCAGCAGGATAACAACAAAACCCTGCTGCGTTCTCTTGTACAATCAAATGGAATCCGAACCCATGCCCGCTCTGCGGGTTCGCGCCCGGCGCGAAAGGGTGTCTGCTGACGAAATGCCGGCGGCATTTCAAGAATCTGTCCATATCAGGAGGTGTTCTCATGAAACGAGCTTATCCCCATCTTTCCAGTCCCATCACCATCGGCCGCACCGTGTTCCGAAACCGCATGTTTTCGGCGCCCATGGGCGGTACGGATATCACCAACGATGGCTGCATCGGCCCCAAATCCGCTGCCTTTTACGAGCTGCGGGCCAAGGGCGGGGCAGCGGCTGTGACCGTATCCGAACTGATGGTGCATCCGGCGACGGACGGTTCCCACGCCTATCACCTGGACGAGAGCATCTTAAACTCCTTAGCATCCGCCACCTACGCGGCTGACGCCATCCGACGGCATGGCGCCATTCCCTCCATCGAACTGTCCCATTCCGGCATGTTTGCCGGCACCTATATGACGGACAAATCCCGGCAGAAATCCCTAAGCCAGTGGGGGCCGTCGGATACCGTTCGGGCAGATGGCGTAAAGGTGCAGGCGCTCTCCAAAGAGATGATCGGGGTAATCGTTGCTTCCTACGCCCATGTGGCCGGTCTGGCAAAACGCGCCGGATTTGAAATGATCATGATTCACGGCGGACACGGCTGGCTGATCAACCAGTTTCTGTCTCCCATGTTTAATTACCGCACCGACGAGTACGGCGGCAGCCTGGAAAACCGCTGCCGGTTTGCGGTGGAAGTGCTGTCGGCGGTGCGTCAGGCGGTGGGTCCCTTCTTCCCCATTGAATTCCGCATGAGCGGAGATGAATATGTGCCGGAAGGATATCACATCGAAGACGGTATCCGGATCGCGCAGCAGATTGAGCCCTATGTGGACATCATCCACGTTTCCGCCGGCACCTATCAGCGCACCTTCGGAAAGACCCATCCCTCCATGTTTACGGAGCACGGCTGCAATGTGGCCTTAGCGGCGGCCATCAAACCCCATGTGTCCAAGCCGGTGGCCACCATCGGAGGATTAAATGATCCGGCCCAGATGGAGGAGATCATCGCCTCCGGCAAGGCGGACATCGTCTACATGGGCCGGGCCCTTCTGGCGGATCCGGAACTGCCCCGGAAGGTGGTGGAAGGCCGGGCGGACGAGATCGTGCGCTGCCTGCGCTGCTTTACCTGCATGGCAGAACGCGCCGCCACATCCACCCGCCGGTGCACGGTGAATCCCCTGATCGGCCGGGAGATGGACGGGGTAGAAGTGACGCCCGCTCCCGTGAAGCGCAAAGTGCTCATCGCCGGCGGCGGACCCGGGGGCCTGTACGCCGCATATACGGCTGCCCGCCGGGGCCATGAGGTGATTCTCTGTGAGAAGGAATCCGAAGTGGGCGGCATCTTAAAGAGCGAGCAGGCGCTGCCTTTCAAGCACGAGATGTATGAGCTTTCCGGCACATACAAACGGCTGGCAGAGCGCGCCGGGGCCGAAATCCGCCTGAACACGGAAGTGACGCCGGAACTGGTGGAACAGGAAGCTCCCTATGCCTTGATCATTGCTGCGGGCAGTGCGCCGCTGGTTCCCCCGATTCCGGGCTTAGACGGCGAAAACGTGGTTATCGTCAACAATTACTACAAAGAAAAGGACAAGGTCACCGATGACGTGGTGGTCTTCGGCGGCGGACTGGCGGGCTGCGAATGCGCCATCCATCTGGGCATGGAAGGAAAACGGGTCCATCTGGTGGAAATGCGCGACGCCCTGGCGCCGGACGCCAACGTACGCCATCGCCCGCTGCTGCTGGCGGAAATTGATAAGTACGCCACGGTGCACACCGGGTACAAAGGACTGGAGGTCACAAAAGAAGGCATCTGGTGCGAGACGGCGGAAGGCGAACGGGTTCTGGTGCCCGGAACCTCCGTGATCTGCGCCTTAGGACAGCGGTCCCGGACGGATGTGGTGGAAACGCTGATGGATACGGCGCCGTATGTGCGGGTGATCGGAGATGCGGCAAAGGTGTCCACGATTACCAATGCGGTGTACTGGGGACACTACGCGGCGCTGGATATTTAGGCACTTTTGCTTTTTCCTGCGGCATTGTATAATAAGGGCTGCTGATAATGAGAGGGATGGCAGCTCTGCTGCGGGAGGACAAAGATGCGGCTTATTTTTGCAACTCATAACAAGGATAAAATGCGCGAGATCCGGGCAATCATGGCGGACACGGATTACGAAGTGCAGTCTATGGCTGAGGCCAACTGTTTCCTGGATGTGGAGGAGACGGGTACGACCTTTGCGGAGAACGCCCTGTTAAAGGCCCGCGCCGTCGCGGCGAAAGCGCCGGACGCCCTGGTCTGGGCCGATGATTCCGGCCTGGAAGTGGACGCCATGGACAAGGCTCCCGGAATCTATTCTTCCCGTTTTATGGGAGAGGACACTTCCTACGATGTGAAGAACACAGCCATCTTGGAAAAACTGGCAGACGTTCCGTGGAAAGGCCGCACGGCCCGTTTCGTGTGTGCCGTGGCAGCGGTTTTTCCGGACGGAAGAGAAGAAACCGTTGTGCGAACCATGGAAGGTCACATCGGCTACGAGATTGCTGGGGCCAATGGATTCGGTTATGATCCGATTTTCATTCCCGATGGATATGAGGTGACTTCTGCGGCTCTGTCGCCGGAGGAAAAGAACGCCATCAGCCACCGGGGAAAGGCACTGCGCGCCATGCGCCAAATGCTGTAAGAAAAGAACGCTATCAGTTACCGGGACAGGCACCACGTGCTACACGTGAAATGCTGTAAGTAGAAAGGAACCTGAATGCGCATACTGATCGTCAGCGATACCCACGGAAAACAGACCAATCTTATCGCTGCAATCCGCGCCGTGCTGCCCGACGCCATGCTTCACGCAGGCGACGTGGAGGGACAGGAAAAGGAAATTCAGAAACTGGCGGGCTGTCCGCTGGTAATGGTGCGGGGCAACTGCGACACCGGATCGGAACTGCCCAAAGAAGCGGTGGCGGAACTGGGCGGCCATCGGTTTTACATGGTGCACGGCCATGAACAGCACGTTAAGTACGAACTGGATACACTGGTGAAACGTGCGAAGGACAACAACTGCGACATTGCGGTGTACGGACATACCCACAAACCCATTGTAACCACCATGGACGGGGTTACGGTGGTCAATCCGGGAAGCATCACATTCCCCAGACAGGACGGACATGTGCCGTCTTTTGTGGTGGGTTCGACGGATAATGCCGGGCGGATCGCCTTCAAAATCATGTATCTGTAAAAGCAAAAGAGAGACGAGTTTCTCAGTGGGATTCGTTATATACAAACCCAAAAGGTGTGGAGCCGGGACAGCAACCCGAATCCACACCTTTTTTCGCGTAAGCAATGAGCCATGCGCGGACGAGAAGAAAACAGCGATGCAAACTGGTTTGCACGAGCTGTTTTCTTCGAGGACACATACGGCGAATGCCGTGGCAACGAGCGAACGGAACGTTCGCGAGTCTGTCATGCATGGCTCAAGGGAAAACGTATCGGATGGGGGAGCTGGGCTCCCCCATCCGATCGATAAGGCCTGAGCGGACGCATCTGGCGAGCACAACATTCACATTGCAGCAAGATAACATAATTGAACAGCAAGAATTTGCATAGAAAGCCACAAAATATGCGGATAAAATAGAACCATCCAAAAAAACACAATACAATCTGCGGCAAAAAAACAAAAAGGAGGAAAATGTGAAACTGCGGATGGAAACGGATGGAAGCAAACATATCATGCCGGTGGCGCTGGGTGTGGCTTCTCAGGGCTTAAGCCTGGTTATACTTGCAAACATGACATATTACCTGACCACAAGTATCGGGCTTGCAGGAACGGTGGTGGGTACGATCCTGCTGCTGAGCCGCCTGTTTGACGGCGTATCAGATCTGATTGCCGGCCACATCATTGACCGCTGCCATTTTAAACTGGGAAAGGCCCGGCCTTTTGACCTGATGAACATTCCCATGTGGATCGCACTGGTGCTGTGCTATTCCGTGCCCCAGCTAAATACCGTCGCAAAAATCATCTACGTCTTTATCATGTATAACCTTTGCCAGACGGTGTTCTTTACCTTTGTGTCCGTATCCGGCTCCGTCCGCGGAAAACGCACGTTTAACGAAGAAACCCGCCCGAAGGCGATTTCCCTAAGCGGTATTCTGACAGCGGTGTTCTCCACAATTGGCGGTATCCTGCTTCCGATTCTGATTGATTCCCTGGAGTATCAGCCCCACGGCTGGACGATGATTGCACTGTTTTTTGCTGTTCCGGGCATCGTGATGACGCTGGCCATGTTTTTCCTTGCACCGGAAATGCCCGGAAGGGAAGAGGAACTGGTGCAGAAATCCGCAAGTTTTGTAGACAACGTGCGCATCCTCTCCAAAAACCGCTATCTGCCCATGCTTCTTCTGGTGGTTGTCGCATCAACGCTGGTGCTGGGATTAAACGGATCCTCGGCAACGTACTATTTCAAATACTATGTCGGCGACTTAAAGATTTCTTCTGTGCTGGGCATCGTGTCCATTGCCGGATACATCTTCCTGGCGGTGCTTCCGGCCATTACAAAAAAGATCGGCAACCGCAAAACCATGGTGGTTACCTTCGTCATCGTCGTCATCGGCTGTCTGCTTCGTCTGATCATGCCGACAAACGTTCCGTGGCTTGCCTTCTGTGCACTTCTTGTAACCGTGGGCACAGCCGTCGGTGCCTGTACGCGTGACCTGATGCTGATGGACGCCATGCAGTACAGCGAAGTGCTGACGAAGGCCAACAGTGACGGCAGCTACGCAGCGATTAAGGGCTTTGCCGATAAAATCGCCAACGGTCTGGCGCCGTTTCTGATCGGCGTGATGCTGGATGCATTCCATTTTGAAGGCGATGCAGCCGTGCAGCCGGACAGCGCCATCGGAGCAATTAAGTTTCTGTATATTTTCCTTCCGGCCATCATCGCAGGGGTCGGTCTGGTGTGTGCGCACTTCTGCCGGATGGATGAGGACATGAAGCGGCTGCAGAAGCAGGAGACAGTTTAAAAGAGAGGAATAAACATGAACAGAGCAGAAATTCAAAACAAAGTCCATGAGCTGATGGCGGATATGTCCGCCGAAGAAAAGGTGCTGCAGCTTTGCTGCCTGATGCCGGCGGATATGAAGACGCCGGAAACCCTGGGGCTTGAAAACGGCATCGGCGCCATGCCCATTCTTGGCGGAACGCCGGATCAGATTGCAGAGGATATCCGCCGCATCCAGGATTATGTGCTGGAACATTCACCCCATAAGATTCCTGTGATGTTCCACTGTGAGGCCCTGGCCGGTCCTCTGGTATCCGGATCGAGCCAGTTCCCCCTGTCGGTCTCTTTGGGTGCCACCTTTGATCCCTCCATTGCGGAGGATATGGCCCACATCAACAGCCGGCAGATGCAGGCCGTGGGAATTCACCATGCCCTTTCTCCGGTTCTGGACGTGGCCCGGGATCTGCGCTGGGGCCGCCTGGGCGAGACCTACGGCGGTGATCCGGTACTCTGCGGAGCCATGGGATCCGCCTTTGTCCGGGGCATGCAGAAAGAAACCGAATCCGGTTATGGTAATGCGGCAACGTTAAAGCACTTTCTGGGGTACTCCGCCACCATGGGCGGCCTGAATATGGCTCAGACGGTGGTCAGCCCCCGGGATCTGCGGGAAAACTTCGCCCGCCCCTTTGAGATGGCGATCCGGGACGCGAAGGCCCGGGGTGTCATGAACAGCTACAGCGAGTACGACGGGAAGCCGGTCTGTGCCAGCAAGGAGCTGTTAAACGACATGCTGCGGGACGATCTGGGCTTTGAAGGAGTGGTGGTCAGCGATTATGGTTCCGTGGACCGTGTCCGGGGGACGTTCCTTTGTACGGACGACATCACGGAGGCCGGTAAGATGTGTCTGACGGCAGGCCTGGATATGGAGTTTCCCAGCCGCTTAGGTTACAGCGCAAAGATGGCGGAGGATGCCGAAAACGGACGGTTTGATATGGCATATATCGACCGTGCCGTGGAGCGGGTGCTGACATTAAAATACGAACTGGGATTATTTGAAAACCCCTATCCTCAGTTTGACCGGATGGCCGAAGCCTTTGACAATACGGAAAACAATCGCCGGTCCCATGAAGCCGCGAAGAAGACCATGACCCTGACGAAAAACAATGGGATTCTTCCCCTGACCGATTCCTCGGTGAAGATTGCCGTCATCGGACCCATGGGATCCACGCCCCGCGCCTTCTACGGCTGCTACACCATCGCCGGCGGCATGGATATGATGTTCACCGGAAAGAGCGCCATGGCCGGAGTGGGAGACGCCGCGTCGGAAGGCGGTATCGCGGACTGCGTGGAGGGATTTGAAGAAGAAACCCTGGATCTGCATATCACCGATGATCTGCTGCGGGCCATCTATCCGGATGTAAAGACCACGGTGGAAGCCCTGCAGGAGCGGTTTGCGAATCTCACCTGGACGGAGGGCTGCGACTACGTCGGCAGTGAGAAAAACGATTTTGCAGCAGCGCAGGCAGCGGCAAAGGATGCGGATGTGGTCATCATGACCTTGGGCGGCCGCAACGGCTGGGGTCTGCACTGCACCAGCGGCGAAGGCATCGACAGCACAGATATCGGACTGCCGGGATGCCAGGAAGATCTGCTGCGGGCGGTTTATGAAGTAAATTCGAATATCATTCTGGTTCACACGGATGTCCGCCCGGTGGTGAGCGAATGGATCTATGAGCATGTGCCGGCCATTCTGGAAGCCTGGGTTCCCTGCACCTATGGCGGCGTCGCCATCGCGGAAACCATAACCGGCGAAAACAATCCCGGCGGCCGCCTGCAGATGGATGTTCCCCGCAGTTCCGCCCACGGCCCGGTGTCCCATTATCTGAACCACGGCACCGACCAGGCATCCTTTGCCAAGGGCGCCATTGTCAAACGGGGCTACCGCGATCTGGATATGCGTGCCCGGCTGCCCTTCGGTTACGGATTAAGCTATACCACCTTTGAATACGAAAACTTTGAAGTGAAAAAAGATGAGAACAACAATGTAACGGCATCGGTAACGGTCAAAAACACCGGTGACCGCGCCGGCGACGAAGTGGTGCAGCTGTACGGCGAAGATCTGCTGGCGTCAGTGATCCGTCCGGCCGAAGAGCTCATCGGGTTCTTCCGGGTTACTCTGGCCCCCGGGGAGTCAAAGACGGTGGAGTTTTCCTTCAATCTGGACATCCTGTCCTTCTACGATACGCCCGGACACTGGATTTTAGAAAGCGGCGACTTCCGGTTCTACATCGGCAAAAACAGCAAAGAGCCGGTGGCAGAAGAGCGGGTACATCTGGAAAAGACCCGGGAAATCGACCACAGAACACGCTGCCTGATGGCACAGGCCAGCGTGCGATAGGAAAATGGCGTAAGACAGGTCATCGCTCCATTTTAATGAGACAGGGTGAAATGAGACAGGGGACAGGTCA
>JAZPYY010000102.1:0-11457 GCA_045544375.1 Shuttleworthella sp. | reverse complement strand
GTTTGCTGCAATGGAGAGAAACAGGTACTGTCAGAAGATTTCCACATAGGGGTCGTTTTCTGTATACGGCCGCCAGTTTCCGCCTTCAGAACCGTCCGGGTTTCCATATTTAAAGAAATTCCCCCAGGCGGCCGTCATGCGTTTTGCCAGCGCCCAATCAACCTCACCCATGGGGCGCCAGCAATATTCCAGACTGCCGAATACATACCACAGTTCTGCGGAATGAAATGCACCGGCATCGTCTCCGGGAAGTTTGTGATCGAAATAGTAAACGTATGCATCCTTCCCCAGGCGTTTTGCATATTCCACATTGGCCCGGTGCATGGGGCTGTTTTCCATGGACGGACGCTCTTTGTCCGCGGTCAGATCGTCGCCGTTGCACCCTAGGATGCAGGGTATCTGCAGGAACTTTCCTTCCTCGATCCGGCGATTTCCGTCCTCTGTGATCAGTTCGCCGTCAATTACGGGAACATAGGGCATGCCCTTTCGCTGCATGAACGCCATGCCCAGGGCCTTTGACAGGGCCGGATACAGCACCTCCCCCGGCGTTTCCCACAGGGCCCTTTTTGCCGCGGTAAAGGCCGCGTCGCTTTCCTTCCAGCCGTGACGGGGAAAGCCCAAAGTCTCCAGCACGTCGTTGCCGAAGGTTTCCGCCGCTTTGCGCGGGCGGTACTCTCCCAGGGGATTTTGATATCCGCCGCCGCTTTGAAGAATCATCTTCGAAAACAGCCCCTTTGCCTGGTCTGTAACCGCCAGCGCCTGCAGACTCATGGCGCCTGCGGACTGTCCGAACACTGTCATGTTGTCCGGGTCTCCCCCAAAGGCACCGATGTTTTCCTTCACCCAGCGGAAGGCGGCCAGCTGATCCCACAGCCCCAGGTTTCCGCCGGCTTCGTTTTCACCCTCCGCGGCCAGCAGCGGATGACATAAAAAGCCCAGGGCGCCCAGACGATAGTTGATGGTCACCACAATGACGCCGGTTTTTGCCAGGGCACTGCACTCGAAGGGCAGATTGCTTCCCGCGCCGCCCACAAAGGCGCCGCCATGTACGTACACCGCCACGGGCAGCGGCGTATTCCAGCCCTTCGGTACCCAGATATTTAAGTACAGACAGTCTTCGCTGACCGGTGTCTCAAAGACCGGATTGCTGTAAAACTCTTTTTTGTAAAAGGTGTCATTGGGGTTTCCGAACTGGATGCTCTTGGCCCCAAACCGGTCGCAGCGGCGCACGCCGTTCCACCGGGCAGGCGGCGCGGGCTTTCGCCAGCGCAGTTCCCCCACCGGCGGCGCGGCGTAGGGCACGCCTTTATACACCGTACAACCCTCATAAAACGCTCCGACCACACAGCCGGATCTGGTTTCCACTATCACCGCATTCTCCTTTTAGCCCTTTACTGCGCCGATGGTCAGTCCCTTCATATAGTACTTCTGGAAGAAGGGATACAAGATGATCATGGGCAGCATGCCCACAACGGCGATGGCCAGACGCATGGTTAAGGACGGAAGCACCGCCATATCCGTGGCCGCGCTGGCCGCATCCATGGACTGAGACAGGTACTGCACGTTGGTCAGCATGTTGTTCAGCAGCGCCTGAATGCCCACCAGTTTCTTATCCGTGATGTAGTACAGGCTGTTGGTCCAGTCGTTCCAGTACATCAAAGCCTTCATAAAGCCGATGGTGGCAAGAATCGGCAGGCTTAAAGGCAGCACCATCTTAAAGAAAATGCCGAATTCCGACATGCCGTCAATGCGGGCGCTCTCAAGAATGGCCGCCGGGATGCTGTTCTGGAAATAAGAACGGGCAATCATAATGTGGAAGGCGTTGCACAGAAGATTGGGGATCAGCAGCGCCCAGATGGTGTTTTTGATGTGAAAAATGGTGGTCCACATCATGTAGCTGGGCACCAGTCCGCCGGAAAACAGCATGGTAAACAGCACCAGAAAGCTTAAAATCCGCCGGCCGGGCATGTCCTTGATGGTCAGTGTATACGCCAGCATGGTGGTTACCAGAACGCTGGCCACGGTGCCCACCAGGGTTACCACCATGGTCACGAGATATGCGTGGAATACGCTGCCTTCCGTGAAGATAAATTTATAAGCTGTCAGATCCAGATTCTTCGGAAACAGGGAATACCCGTATTTGATAATGTCGGCTTCCGCAGAAATGGATGAGAAGATCAGCAGTGCCAGCGGAAACAGCACCAGAATCACCGCGATGATCAGAATGACGTGGCAGAGCGTCTGAAAGCCGGTATCTTTTCGAAACATGGCAATCCTCCTTTGATCAGAAAATGGCGTTTTCGCTGCTGACGCGGCGAACCATGGCGTTGGTAATCAGCACCAGAACAAATCCCACCATGGACTGATAGAAACAGGCCGCGGCAGACATGCCCAGGTTTGCGGTGTTCATCAACCCCCGGTACACGTAGGTGTCGATGGTCTGGGTCACGTCCAGCAGGGCGCCGCTGTTCATGGGCACCTGATAAAACAGGCCGAAGTCGGAGTTGAAAATCTTGCCCACGCTTAAAATGGTCAGCGTGATGATGGTGGGCACCAGGCAGGGGATCGTAATGTGGGTAAAGCAGGCAAACCGGCCCGCGCCGTCCATGGAGGCCGCCTCGTACAGACCCGGATCGATGGCGGACATGTTGGCCAGATACAGGATGCAGTTGGTTCCGGTCATCTGCCAGAAATGCACGAAGATCAGGATGAAGGGCCACCATTTCTGCTCGCTGTAGAAGGAGATGGGCTGCATTCCTAAGGGCAGCAGAATGTGGTTGTTGATAAACCCGGTGTCACCGGCTAAAAGCGCGTTGGCCAGATAGGAAACAATGATGATGGACAGCAGGCTGGGGAACAGGATGACTGTCTGATACACCTTCCGGGACATCTCGCTCTTCAGCTCGTGCAGCAGGTACGCCGTGAAAATGGAGATGGCGGTTCCCAGCACGATGAAGGCGATGTTGTAAAGCAGGGTGTTCCGGGTCATGATCCAGGCGTCGGCATTGGAAAACAAAAACTTGAAATTCTGAAGTCCCACCTTCTGGCTGCCGAAAATGCCGCCTCCCACCGTGTATTTTTCAAAGGCCAGCACCAGGCCGCCCATGGGAATGTAGTTGTTGATAAAGAAATAAACCAGGCCGGGCAGCGCCATGAAATAAAACGGCCAGTATTTGATGATTTTCTTACCGATCGATTTCTTTTCCATCTTTTTGAAGTCCTTTTTAAAAAAAGCCACAGAACGCAGCTGCGGGCTGTGGCTCATGAAAGATTGCGGTTTTATCGCCGGATCAGAATGATTTCAAAGCCTGCGGCCAATGGCCGCCTGTTCCGGTTTTTTTATTTGCCGATGAAAGCGTCCAGCTGTGCCTGCTTTTCGGCAATGACCTTTTCAATGCCGGCATCTTTTAAGGCCTTGTTGAACTCCGGCAGCGCGGTTTCCGGATCTAAAGCACCGGATTCCAGGCCAATCTGATACTTCGCGCACACGTTGTCCAGCTGGGTGATTTCATTGGTCACGCTTTCGGTGTTAAAGCTGAAACCTAAAGCAGCAGACTTCTGTGCGTTTGTGTTGCTGTCCACCAGCAGATCTGCATAATCCGGATTCTCTGTGGCCCAGCGGATGGCGTTTACGTTGGAGATGGCAGAGCTCATGTGATAGGTGCAGCTGTTGACGTCCTGTCCGTCCAGATACTCGCCCATGCCGTCTGCATTGATCTGATAGTGTTTTCCTTCAATACCGTACTTGATCAGGTTGCCCACTTCCGGATCGGAGAACCAGAGGTTTAAGAACTTCATGCAGGCTTCCGGATGCTTCGTGTTGGACATCACGGTATAGGTAACGTTGTTGTAGGTGCGGCCCACGGGCTTGCCCAGCATTACGATGCCGATGGGTTTGCCGATGGTGGTGCTCTGATAGAAGGTGGTGTTGAAGTCGGTCTGTCCTAAGGTGCAGAACGCAGCGTCGCTCTGGGTCAGCACGGTAAAGGCGTCCGTCTGGGTCTGGATATCCTTGCTGGAGTAACCTTTTTCGTACCAGTCATGCATGATGCCGCAGAGACGGGCATATTCTTCGGTTTCAAAAAGGTTGACCACTTCCGAGGTGGCGCCCCCGTCCATCAGCACGCCGTAATTGTTGCCTAAGTCATCCCAGGTACCGTACTGGAAGTTGGCCGCCTGGCTGCCGTTGTTGGTGACAAAGGGGGTCATGTCCGGCTTTGCCTCTTTAACGGCGGCTAAGATCGGCTCCCAGTCCTCTAAGGTCTTCACCTTGTCCACCTGATCCTGCAGACCCAGTTCCTCCACCACGTCCTGGCGGTAGATGATCCCCATGTTCCAGGCGTAGGACGCATAGATCGGAATGGCCATCTGACGGCCGTTCACTTCGCCGCCCTTTAAGTACTCACCTTCCATGGCCACGATGTCCTGGCCGTACTCCTGCAGCAGATCGGTAAGATCATAGCAGGCACCCTGGGAGTAGGCGTTTAAGTATCCGCCGTAGTTGGCGATGATGTCCACGTCTTCGGTTCCGCTTAAGAATAGAGAGTACTGGCCAAACCACTGGCCGAACTGATAGGGGTTGAAGGTGACTTCCACGCCGATTTTTTCACGGGTAATGTCGTTGACCTTCTCCATAACCGCATCAATGTCGTCAAATTTGCCGGATGTGGGCACGTATATTTTGATCTGCTCGATCTCTTTGGCTTCTTTTGCCGGTTCTTCAGAAGTTTCCGCTGCCGTTTCCGCCGCTGCTTCTTCCTTTGTATCCGCGCTGCCGGTATTCGCGCCGGTGCCCTGGCTGCTTCCACATCCTGCCAGAAGTGACACGCCAAGTGCCGCTGCCAGAATCGATGCCATCCATTTTTTCATGATGATTCCCTCCTGTGATACTTTTACCTGTTTCTCTTTCCTGCCGCCTCCGATCTGTATTTTCAGCAGCAGTCCCTGGATGTGTGGTCATGTTAACAAATAAAACCTGGATATGATATAATAAAATCATTCAAAGCAGGATAAAATCACCCTTTAAGGAGTCTGTTATGTCCGCTGAAGCCGTCATCACCCTGCCCGAACTTGAAAAATATCTGCAGCTGATTCGCCTTCTGTACAGCATGGATTCCCTCATTGTCCGGGACGACAGTGACCTGCAGGCCTTTGCCCAAAAGAACCGTTTTCATCCCCGGCAGCACCTCTTTTCGGCGGATTCCCTGAAAGTCCTGCTGCAGGAAAGCGACCCTTTGCGGGTAACCTATGTCACCGACGCCCTGCGGATTCGCATCGCCGTGCTCTTCATCGGTTCCTATTCGGTGCTGCTGGGACCCTTTACCTCTGTTGTCTTCAGTCACCGGGACATTGTTGCCCTCAGCCAGCAGTTCCCCGGTGAAACCATGGACGAAGGAGCCCTGCAGCATTACGTCAACTCCTTTCCCTACCTTATGGAAGCAACCCTGACCCATATTCTCACCGCGCTGCTTCATGTCCTGGTCCCGGACGAACCCGCCAGGGAGATCACGGATATCCGCTATCAGGAAACACAGGAACCCGAATCCGAAGAAAAAATGGTGGGAGAGCGGCCGGACCGGGTGAAGCTTCTTGAAACCCGCTATGCCCACGAAGAGGCCTACATCAACGCCGTGGTGTCAGGGAACACGCGGAAAGCGCTTCAGGAAATGCATAACATGCAAATGGACGTGGCCTATCTGAAGCGGGTTGGAACGACGCTGGAAAACGAACGCGTGGGCGCCGCCATCCTCCGCACCACCACGCGCCTGGCAGCAAAACAGGCCGGTCTGCCCAGTCTGCTTCTGGACAAAATCTCCTCTGAAAATACCCTGGCCGCCATGCGGGCAGCCACCACCGACGAAATCATTGCCGCGCAGGAAACCATGATTCGGGAATTCTGTCAGGCGATCTATGCCCTTCACACAGAAAAACACAGCGCCGTGGTGCAAAGCGCCCTTTACAGCATAAAAAAGGACTACATCCGTGATATCACGGTGCAGTCCATTGCCTCCGAACTTGACATCTCCGTCAATCGGCTGATAACCGTATTTAAGAAAGAAATGCATGTGACGCCCAACGTCTACCTGCGCAACTACCGCCTCAGCCAGGCCGCCAGAATGCTTGTGGCCACCGACCTGCCGGTACAGGACATCGCCTCCATCGTGGGTATCCCGGATTCCAGTTACATGATCCGGCAGTTTCGGGCCTTTTACGGCGAAACACCCCTGGCCTACCGGAAGCGCCACCGGGTGTGAGTGGGATTCGTCTTTGTTCCCAGCAGCGTTACATACCCCTCCAGGGATCTGGCCTTTTCCGCCAGCATGCGGCAGTGGGCGCTGACATAGATTTCGCTTTTGTATTTGGCGTTTTTTGCTTCCTGAATCAGATTCGCACCGGCGCTGTTGCCGTCAAAGGCATACAGCACGGCGCAGCGCTGCTTAAATACTTCGTAAGCCACGCTTTTGTACAGGCCCATGGCTGCGGACTCGATGGAAGGACGGACAAACACGCCGCTTTCCGCCAGTCTGCGCCGTTCGCTTTCGCTGATCATGGAGGGGACAAAGGCGAAAATGCGGTATTTACCCTCATATAGGCTTCGGTTCTGTTCCACCAGATACCGCTCATAGCCGCACAGCCGGTGACCGATGACAAAAAACTGCTTATTCGGATCGCCCTCGGACAGCAGCCGATCCACAATCTGCTTCTCGTCCGGCCGCATTTTTGTCACATGCCGGTCGCTGTTGAAGCTGCCGCCGGCGATGACAATGGCCTTACCCTCCTTCGGTAATGGAACAATCTGTTCCGAAAGCACCTTGGCCGCCACCAGTCGCCGATCGCCGATCAGCGGCTTTTCTTCTCCCGTCACCGCCGCGTCGATTTTTGCCTGCAGATCAGCAGCAGCCGCATCCGCCGGCCGGTTTAAGCTGCGCACTTCCTTTTCCCAGGACCGGCGCTGTTTCTGAGCAAAGGAATCCATGGCCTGCCGCACCACGGCTCCCTCGCTTTCCCGCATCCGGCGCAGCTCCTCAAAGGACAGTCCCAGCATCTTCTCCAAGGACAGCTGTTCGTCGATGGAATCCGTGCCGTACAGCGCGCCGCCGTCCGTTCCCTGCACACAGGGAATGCCCGCGGCCAGATACTGGCGCAGGGGATGGTTTTCCATGGCGCTTAAATTGTTCAGGCGCACGTTGGAGGTAATCTGAAATTCCAGCACCGCGCCGCTTTCCTTCAGCGCCGCAATCAAAGCCCGGCCCTTGGCGGATTTTAAGTTGGCCGTATACAGCCCGTGGCCGATGCGGATGGGAGGATAGGGCTGGCCCGGGGCCAGGGCGTCTTTGATGCACAGGATGCTGTTGATCACGTTATCCCGCAGACTGTCGTTTTCCCCGGCGTGAATCCGCACGGTAAAGCCGGGATGTTCCCCGGCGATGCGCACGATTTCCGTCACCACCGGCGCAATATCCCGGATGTCGTTGATTTCCTCTCCTAAGATATCGCTGCCCGCCACATAGGGATCTTCCGCCACGGCAGAAAGCACCTGCAGGTTTTCCCGGAAGTAATCGCCGATCTGCACCCGGTCTTTGACGATGGTCAGCGGAATCCGCCGGATGGCCGCCAAAAAACGCAGGGTCACCCCTGTTTCGGAGGTGATGGCAGGCATCACCCGGTGCACCGCGAAAAGCATCTTCGCCGCCCCGTCCTTTTTCACCAGGGTGGTGTCCGAAATCTCGGCGTAGGTAATGCCCACCGCCGCGTAGCTTCGGGCAATCCACAGCAGCTTGTCTTCAAAAAGGGTGTTGTTGCGGTACACGGGATGCATTCGGTCCCGGAGAATCTGTGCGCAGATCTGGCTGATGTTGGGATCGGGAATTTCGGCGATAGCGGCGGGCTTCACGTCGAAGGCCGCGGGCTGCCCGTCCGCTGTCCATGCAGCCTCTTTGCCGGTTTTGGATATCGGTTCCCCGTCCGGCTGCACCGACACACCCTTGGTGAACACGTACCGGTACAGATACACCTTCTCCAGGTTGGTGAACACCGCCTGGCCATCCTTCATCACGGCTAAAGACGCCCGGATCCGGGGGATATTGTAGGCGGCGTTTTCCAGGTTGTTTAAAATCAGGTCGGCAAAGTTGATGTAGGTATGATCGTCGATTTTCCGATCCAGATATTTGCCCAGAAGGCCGCTGTCTTTGTAATCTTCCGCCACCACTTCCCGCTTCCGGGCCAGCTTTTCCTCCTGGGCGGCGGACAGGCGCAGCTTCAGTTTTTTCACATAATAAAGGGGATAGCGAACCTGGTGACAGATGCCTAAGGCAATCAGTATATCCGGATGCAGATTTGCGTTCATGTGGGTGTGCAGATCCGCGTGAAATTTGCACTCCTGCCGGATCCAGGTTTTGACGATGGTGCGCTTTTCGTCCAGCCGATAGTCCTTCGTCTGGCTCATCAGGGTCTTGGAAATGGCCGGAATGTGGGCTTTGCGCTCGATGCGCCCGTCTGCAAAAATATTCGCCACCTTGGTATTGCCCAGGCGCAGGATGTACACCATCCGGTTATCCCCGTCCACGTAGCAGGGCAGCGTGCCCCGGATCACCAGAAGGCCGCTGTCATCCCGGGAAAGGGGAAGATCGCACAGCTTCGCCAGATTGGTGATCAGGTTGCCCGTGCCGTGGTTGGGCGTGCGCAGAATGTAGTGCATCTGGCCGTCCTCGTAGAAAAGATCCACGGCGATATCTTTCTCTTTATCCAGATAAAAGGTATTCATAAAATGATTTCCTCCGGGGATGATGGTTTTTTCTATCTTACCACATCCGCGGGCGGCGGAAAACGAAGCACTTTCGTTTCTGGCGGAGGAGGGCTTTTCTGCTTTCCGCACGAGCCTGCAGCCCGCGGAAACGGGAATAAACCCCGCCGATTCTCTTGCGGTCACAACCCAAGTCTGTTTATAATAGAATTGTCCATTATTTAAAAGGAGGTGCCTCTATGGATCTTTCCTTATCAGATCGTGTCGCTTTGTTTTCCCAGATTGTTTTGGACAGTTTTAACGTGGACGTGCGCTGGATTGACTGTCTGAACCCCCAGTTTCTGTACGATGATCCCGTTGCGGAGCATCTGTTTTTCATGCGGGATCTGCGTCCGCGCCTGATGGACGCCCTGCACGCCCCTTCCCAGACCGCCGTCATCGTCAACAATCTCGGCATCGTCTGGGCGCTGGTGGCTGTGTCCAATAACCCGGATCGTCCGGGCCGGCTTTCCTACGTCGCCGCCCTCGGCCCCATCTGCACGCGTCCGCTGACCGCGGAAATATGCCGGCAGTTCCTGCAGCCCTATTCTCTTTCCATTCCGGACGAAAAAAAGCATCTCGAGGCCATCGCGGGTTACGCGAATATTTCCTACGAGATGCTGGTTCATTTAACACATATGATGTACGCCACCGTACATGGCCGCCCCTACCCCGGGCAGGCGGTGCACGTGCTGCCGGCGGAACCTCCGGAGGAGGATTCTTCTGCTTTGGCCACCGGGCACGGAAAAAAGAACGCCGAGGATCCTTCCAGCCCGCTGTTTTCCGCCCGCACCGAAAGTCATGCCGTCACTGCGTCACTGTACGAAAACCACAAAACCCGGATGATTGAGGAGGGCAACCTTTTCTATCTGCAGTCTCAGGCTCCCAGTCTCGCTGCCCTTCCTTCCAACGGCCGGTCCGGCGATGATTCCGACCCGGTTTCCGTGGAACGGGAACGGCTGCAGATCTTAAACACCATCTGTTCCCGGGCCGCCATGCGCGGCGGGCTGGACCCCAACACGGCCTACTTCCTGTATGGAGGCTATCACAGCGCGATTTTAAAACAAAATGACATCGGATCCTTAGACCGGCTTGCCTATGACATGCAGGCGGATTATCTGATGCGGGTGCACGACCTGAAGGCCACCCGCTCCGAACATCGTTTTTCCACAGAATGCAAGGACTACATTTCCGCTCACATCAACGACGCGCCCACCATTGAGCGGGTCGCTGCCCACTTCCACTATTCGCCGGTCTACGTGCGGAAAAAGTTCCGGCAGGAAACGGGCATGGGCCTGTCTTCCTATATTCACAGCGTACAGCTGGAATCCGCTGCCCAGCTTTTGACCAGCACGCACCTGGATATCACGGCCATCAGCGAACATTTCGGCTTTTCCTCGCCGTCCAATTTCGCCTCAGCCTTCCGAAAGAAATACGGCGTCACGCCGTCGGAATACCGCGGGCGTTGATTTTGGCGGAACCGTTTCGCGTCAGCGCTCAGGTAGCTATACCGTATTACACCGTCTGCTTACCCCGGGCGTTGATCTCGCCCGACCACCGCAGCGCCAGGAAAGACGCCACCGCCACCGATCCCACCATGGTCGCCGCGTGGGAAAAGGCGATTCCGTAGGCTCCGAAGAAGTAATTCAGCACCAGAAGCACCGGCACGTACACCAGACCCTTGTCCAGGAGGGAGGTGAAAATCGAATATTTCACCTTTCCCGTGGCCTGCAGAAAGGCCATGCACATCTGATAAATCGACGTCAGAGGGCCCACAGCCACCGCTGCCAGAACAAACACCTGCCCGATGGAAATCACTTCGGCGTTGTCGATGAAGGCGCGGATCAGCTGATCCTTAAACACAAACACAATGGTCACCAAAGCCAGTCCCAGGGACATAGAAAAGGCCAGATTCTTTTTCACCAGCGCGTTCATGCGCTGGTAATTTTTTGCGCCGTAACAGTAGGAAATTGCCGGCTGCAGGCCGATGCACACCCCCATGATCAGCATGTTCACCAGCATGTTCATCTTGCCGGAAACGCTCTGGGCAGCCAGAAAAATCTGCCCGTGGGACATCATCAGCCGGTTGGACAGGGCGTGGGACGTGCTTCCCAGCAGTGTGGAAAACATCTGGGGAAGGCCTAAGGTCACCACCGGAATGGCGATGGCCGGCTCTAAAAACCGGCACTTGGGCACGGGACGAAGGGAGGGCTTGCGGAACACCAGAAGCCAGACCACGATGGCCGCCGACAGCAGGTTGCCCAGCACCGACGCAAAAGCCGCGCCGAACACATCCCAGTGAAACACCATGATAAACAGGGCATCTAAGAAGATGTTGGCGATGGTACCGGTCATGTTAATGGTCATGCCGATGCCCGCATCGCCGTCCGCCCGCATCAGGCTGGCAAAAACGTGGGACAGCATGATGAAGGGACAGGCCAGCGAAAACACCCGCAGGTAAAGAATCGTGTTCTCCAGCGTAAATTCATCCGCCCCCAGAGCCAGAGCCAGGGGTTCGGCCGCGATCATCACGCCGGCCATAAATGCCAGCCCCACAGCCAGGCAGCCGAAAAAGCAGAATGTGACGATCTGCTGCACCTTATGCTGATTGCCCTCGCCTAAGGCAATGGAAATGGATGTGGATCCGCCGTTGCCAAACAGGGTTCCGATACCGG
>JAZPYY010000101.1:0-3634 GCA_045544375.1 Shuttleworthella sp. | reverse complement strand
CGGACAGATGAAATTTGCGGGCAATGCCTGCCGCGCCGTCCACGAACCAGTCGCCGCCCTTAATCAGGCAGACTAAGCCGATCGCAAACAGCAGTACTGCTACCGGTGTGTTAACCATTTTTCTGTTCCTCCCGTAGTTTTGTTTTTAGTTGTGAAACCCTGCGGCGTTCAACGCCGCTCTTATGAAAAACCCGAAATCGGGCTTATCACCATGATTCTGGTAAGCCGACATCCGGCTTGTCACCAGGATTCAGAAAACTCTGAAAACCAGCTTCTCACCGTAATTCAAAGGATCCCCAGTCCGGTCACCAGAATTCTCGCTCCGATAAAGATCAGCACTGCGCCGCCGGCCATCTTCGCCCAGGATCCGAATCGGGCGCCGAACAGGTGTCCGATGAAGACGCCGCCGACGGAGATGACAACGGTCACGCCGCCGATGATGCTGCAGGCCAGGCCCACATTGGCATCAAAGAAGGCGAAGGTGATGCCCACCGCGAAGGCGTCGATGCTGGTGGCGATGGCCATCACAAACAGTTCGGAGATGGAAAACTTCTCCGCTGCCGCCTCGGCTGCCTCCGCCGACATGCCGTCGGGTCGGGCCGCTGCCTCCCGGGCCTCTTTGATGGCTTCCAGCAGCATCTTTCCGCCAATATAAAGCAGAAGAACAAAGGCAATCCAGTGATCCACCGCGTCAATATAACCGGCGAACCGGCTGCCCAAAAACCATCCCAAAAAGGGCATCAGCGCCTGAAACCCGCCGAAGAACAGTCCGATTAAGAGGGTCTGCCGGGGCGAAATCTTCGGCATGGCCAGGCCCTTGCAGATGGCCACCGCGAAGGCGTCCATGGCCAGACCCACACCAATCAGTGCAAAATCGAGAACTCCCATATCCACTCCATAAATCCCGGATCTGTACAGTTCCCGAAAGGGAACAGTTCCGTTTATTAATGCTGCCCGGGATGAATCATCGCCCGGAAACGGTCCGTAAAACCAGATAAGACCCACGCATGCACTTTTACAGCACATGCATGAGTCTCATTCTTTAAGATTTGCCAGACTGTGATGCCACACAGCCGCGAATGTTGACAAATCACGGTGATGCCACACCGCGAATTACTCCCTCACGGACGATTGATATCATACCCGTTTCCAACGGAAATGTCTATCGAGAATTTTTGATTTTATATCCGTTTTCTCTTTCCTTCGGTTTCCGATGCGTAATTGCGGAAGCGGATGCTGTTTCCCATCCATTCTCCGGCTTTTCGAAACGGATGCTGTTTCCTATTCGTTCACCACGCGGCAGTATTTTTTCTTTCCCCGGCGCAGGATGAATTCGGCGTCGAAGGCATCCGCCGTGTAACGCACCTTCGAATCCGTCACCTTTTCGCCGTTGACCTGCACGCCGCCCTGCTCGACTGCACGGCGGGCGTCGGCGCGGGAATCCGCTAAGCCGGCAGCCACCAGCACGCCTAAGATGTCGATTTCGCCGTCCCGGAAGTCGTCAGCGGAAACGGATGCTTCGGGCATGTTTTCCGCGGATCCGCCGCCGGAGAACAGCGCCTTCGAGGCTTCCCGGGCCTTTTGGGCTTCTTCTTCGCCGTGGACTAAGGCGGTCAGCTCATAGGCTAAGATGTCCTTGGCCTCGTTTAACTTCGCGCCTTCCCAGGATTCCATCTCGTCGATCTGCTCTAAGGGCAGGAAGGTGAGCATGCGGATGCACTTTAACACGTCCGCGTCATCCACGTTGCGCCAGTACTGATAGAAATCGAAGGGCGAGGTCTTGTTGGGATCCAGCCACACAGCGCCGGAGGCCGTCTTGCCCATCTTTTTGCCTTCGGAATTAAGAAGCAGGGTGATGGTCATGGCGTAGGCGTCCTTGCCCAGCTTGCGGCGGATCAGTTCCGTGCCGCCGAGCATGTTGCTCCACTGGTCATCGCCGCCGAACTGCATGTTGCAGCCGTAATCCTGGTACAGGCGGTAGAAGTCGTAGCTCTGCATGATCATGTAGTTGAATTCCAGGAAGCTTAAACCGCGCTCCATGCGCTGCTTGTAGCATTCCGCGGTGAGCATGCGGTTGACGGAGAAGTGGGGACCCACTTCACGCAGCAGTTCGATGTAGTTTAAGTCCATGGGCCAGTCGGCGTTGTGTACCATCAGCGCCTTGCCATCGGAGAGGTCGATGAGACGGCTCATCTGCTTTTTGAAGCATTCGATGTTGTGGGCGATGGTTTCCTTCGTCATCATCTGGCGCATGTCGGTACGTCCGGAGGGATCGCCGATCATGCCGGTTCCGCCGCCTAACAGGGCGATAGGCTTGTTGCCCGCCATCTGCAGGCGCTTCATCAGGCAAAGGGCCATGAAATGACCCACATGCAGGGAATCCGCCGTGGGGTCGAAGCCGATATAAAAGGTCGCCCGACCTTCGTTGATCATGGACTTGATTTCTTCTTCGTCCGTCACCTGGGCGATGAGACCCCGGGCAATCAGTTCGTCATATAATGTCATCTGTTTTTCCTCCATATAAAACGAGGATATTCGGAATGGCCGCCGGTGAGGGTGCAACGCCCTGTTTCATTAAATAAACAGGCGTGCTATCCCGGCATCATCGCGAAAAAGCTGCTGATCTGTGTGCTTCTTCTCCCCGTAAATAAAGCCGCTTGTGGAATTATAGCCCACGGCGCGCATGAAAGCAAGGATTCCCATCGATTGCCTTGCACGCATACGAGAACCAGAGAGCCGCTTTCGCAAACCTTCGGAACCGTACTACGAACATGAACTGCTGCTGAAACGCTACGTTCTGGAGGGAGATGTACACCCCTTTGAAGCCATGCAGCGGGATCTGTCTTCCTTCCGGACCAGTGAGGTTCCTCTCCTGTACATGCAGCGCCAGTACCTGACCACCGCCGCAACCCTGGCTTCCCGCTATGCCATTTCCGCCGGCGTCGACGTGGATCTTTCCTTTACGATCTTAAACGAACTGCTGGAGGATATCGTGCGGGCACAGACCAGCCGGGAAACTGCTGCTTTGTACCCCCGGGTGTTTCTTCGGTTTGCTCAGGAAGTGGCCCGCGTCCAGGAGGACGAGCCTTCCGATGCGCTGTGTCTCCGTGTTCACAGGTACATCTGGGGCCATCTGAACGAAAAAACAAGCGCCTCCGCCATCGCGGAAGCGCTTGGATACAATGCTTCTTATTTATCGACGCATTTTCAGAAGACCATGGGGCTATCCATCACCGCCTACATTCACAAATGCAAAAGAATGATCCGTTAAGGTAAGATACCGTTGGGAATAATATAAAAACACCGCATCCTTTCGCCGAAACACGGCTCAAGGATGTGGTGTTTTTATGTTTGCGGTAATCTCCCGATGTGATTGCCAAAAGTGCTGTTTTATGTGGTGTCAGACTTTTGGCGTTTGAGTCATATCAACAGCAGTATGATTTTATACTGCGGAGATGACCATTTTCTATTTTACAGAGATAACCGTCTCCGCTTCCATTTCATTTGCGCTGACACAAAGTTTCGCCTCTCCGGCCTCAAATCCGGCGCGCAGCACGGCTGTGGCGCGGCCGCGGTAGGTGGTGAAGGCGCCTGCGGTGTAGTTTTCGTCCGTCATAGGATTACCGGATCCCAG
>JAZPYY010000100.1:0-3181 GCA_045544375.1 Shuttleworthella sp. | reverse complement strand
TCCACCGCCACGCGAGCGTGGCGTGGAGTCGGACTTTTGGCGTTTGAATCATTTAATCGTTTCCAAGCACTTCATTCAGGTAATTCACGTACACTTCCGGGTGGAACTGGGAAAGTTCGTTGCAGTAGGTCTCCCAGTCTTCATCGCTGTCAATGTCCCGTACGCCGGAAATAAACTCCGGAATCGCCTGGGTCTTATAGGTGCGGATGTTGCTGTCGATCATGGATGTTTCCTGGGCCTGATCGGCAGTAAACTGATTGGTGACATCCCCGGTCACGTTTCCGTAATTCTCATAGGTCAAAGTCCACAGATCCATGGAGTGCTTCCAGGAAGCCGGCTGACCGGTATCATTGTTGTGATTGATGCTCTGTCCCACCAGACGGCCGCCGGAAAGAGCGATATCCAAAGCTTCCTCATTGGTTCTGGCCGGGTTGGAGACGTAGTACAGCTCGCCGTCTCTTTCCTCCGTCCAGTACGCACCGTCTTCACAACCATGTTCCAGATAGAAGGGATCCTGAATCTCTGCCATCTGCTCTTTTGAGAAACCCTTCTGATACAGCAGACCGCCCTCGGTTGAGTAGAGATAATCGATGGCGCAAAACAGGGTGGGCAGATCCTTGTCTTTTGCTTTTTCTGTAATAACGATGGACTGTCCGAGCATGGCGCTGGGTGTAAAGTAAGCCGTCGGTTCCTTGCCCTGCAGCTCCTTGTCGCCGTACTTGTCGTTGATGGGGGACGGGCATCCAAACACCACGATTCCTTCCGTCAGAGAATCCTCCACTTCCAGTTCGTCTCCCAGCTGTCCGTTGGTGCCGTACCAGCAGCCCACTTTGCCCGAATAGATGGAAGGGGAGTCAACTTTCCAGAACAGCAGATCTGACGTATGCTCCATAAAGCCTTTTTCCAGCCAGCCGTTGTTATACCAGTCACGCATGCACTGGATATAAGCCCGGAATCCGTCCGACATGCCGCCGTAATGCGCAACCCCATCTTCGTCCAGATAGTAATCGGAGGTTCCCACACCGAAACCGGTAACAAAATCCCCCGGCCAGTAACCGCTGCTGCAAAGCTGAAGCGCATATCCGTCTGTAATCCCCTGTTCTTCTAAGGCCGTGGCAAAAATATCCAGCATCCATTCCCAGTCTGAAATATAGATCGGATCCGTATTTCCGCTGGGGAACACCACGTCATCTTCCCAGACGCCGTCTTTCCATTCACCTGAGAAAGCCTTGCCCGTTTCCGGATTTTTCCCGTACTTTACGATCCAGTCCCGGCGGTAATTAAAGCCGCCCCAGAGGGGTTCGCTCTCGTCAAGCACCTGGTACAGCTGGATGTATTTTCTTTCGCCGTCCACCATGTTGGTCATGCGGGAGGCATATTCCGGATGTTCCTCTGCCCAGGCCAGATAGTTGGGCATGTATTTTTCCACGTATTCCGTAATGTCCAGGGCGATTCCTTCATCGTAAAGAGAAGCTGCGGAGTCGCTGAAATGAGACATGATCATAAGATCCGGATATTCACCGGTGGCAATCAGCGTATTGCAGAAATCGCTTTCACCTCCGGGAGGCGGCGACATGAAATCCACCGTCAGATTACGACCAAGCCCGTCACCGTCCGCATCCCACTCCAGGGAAGACCAGTACTTGTAAACCGGATTGTCCTCGTATTCGGTGTAATACTCAGAGTTCACACCGGAGACCAGCCAGGTAAAGTCTGCAGAAAGGCTGTCCGTGGCGGGACGTTCCTTCACCTCTTCCTCTTCGGAATCTGCGGAAACCTCCGCTTTGCTCTGTTCGGCTGTTTCATCATCCGATTCCGTTGATGCATCCGCCTGCGCCGGCGTTTCTGTGGCATCCGAAGAATCTGTGGCAGCCGGAGCATTTCCGCAGCCTGCAAAAAGCGACAATGCCATCACACCGGCACAGACAGCGCAGATCAGTTTTTTCACCTGTTTCTGTTTCATCCTCGTCCTCCTTTAAATTGCATTTTTCATATGCTGTTTAGAATATCGATTGTGATACTGTTTTCGAAGCTGTTCTCTTTGTCTCTTTCAACGTTTTCTTATTACGTTTTTATTGTATTGTGGCCGTCTGGTGCTTTCAATCAGCAGTAACGTCTGCACTGCCTTTTCTGCAACACATTTTAAAATGTGTCCCCTTTTGAAACGGTCATCCCCTGTACAGACTCACAAGACAGTTTTTTATCAGGGATCTGACGACCATTTATGATCGGATCAGAGAAGGCAGTTCTCTGCGCAGATCATCCATCCTCCAGATGCCATCTTCTTTTTTCACAGAGCGGATCACCTCCGGTACAGACCACAGCCCGATCTCTCCGTCCGCAGCCAGTTTAAACACTTCGCCGGAAACATCTTTTCCTTCTTCTGATGCCAGCCAGGCAAGAAACGGCACCATTCCCTCCGCTGTGCGCTTCATGGCTTCCGGCGCATTTGCCTCTACAGTTTCGGCTGAAACACCCATCAGGCGATAACTGGTTTTCGCGTTATACCAGGCGCGGGTTCGGGCCAGGGGTGTATATGCGTTTACCGTAATTCCCGTATCAGACAGGTCCTTTGCAGCCGCCCGGCTTAGTGCTACAACCCCGGCATTTCCGGCGGCATAGGCCGCGTACTTACTGATTCCCACAAAGGCATCCGAAGCGGAATTTAAGATTCTTCCATACCCCTGTTTTACCATAAAAGGAAGGGCCGCATGCATCAGATAAAAGGTTCCGTCCAGTTTGGATCGGATCTGGGTGTTCCAGGTATCCGTATCCATGCCCAGGATATTTCCGGTCCAGTTGGAAGAGGCGTTGTTAACGATGATGTCTATGCGCCCCCAGGCGTCGATGGCGCACTGCACCATCTGACGCGCCGTTTCGGCATCGGATACATCCCCATAAAACGGAATGGCTTCTCCCCCGGCGGCAATGATTTCTTCTGCCGTCGTATTCGCATCCCCTGAGAATTTCATCAGTTCCAGGCGTTCCTCTTCCGTGAACGATATTTCCGTGTTCTCAAACGCCTGAATCGATGACCCGGGTTTTCGATTGTTTGAAATCACCTTTGCCCCGTGTTCCGCAAGACAAAGGGCGATGCACCGTCCGATCCCCTGACCGGATCCGGTGTAGTCCGGCGAATTAAAGGATGCGCTCACCGTCAAATTAATCTGCGCAACTTTGC
>JAZPYY010000099.1:0-3775 GCA_045544375.1 Shuttleworthella sp. | reverse complement strand
CGTGCCCCACAACGAGGGCGAAGTGGAGGGTAACCTCCACGAAAGCCCGAGTTGTGGGAGCGCGGTGGGAGCACGAAGTGCGAAGCCGCGCGAATCAGTACTTTTGGCGACTTAATCTTTATATGATCGGATAGGGGGTACATTGGCTCCCCCGCGCCGGGTAGATCATTCCGCCTGCTTTGATTTGCCATCCGCCGGACGAATGCTGACTTCCCCGGCATTTAAAACTTCCGTCGTGCCGTCTTCATATTCCACCTTCAGCGCAAAATCTTCCGTCAGATCCCGCGCCGTGGCGTTTCGGATGCTGCCGTCCCAGGTGTGAACCCGGATCGCTCTGCCCAGCAGGGACAGCCGATTTTTGTAATCCTGATACAGCGCCAGCCGCGCATCTGTCTGTTCCTGGGGCGCAGGCGTTCCCCAGCCGGTTTTCATCAGAGATGCCAGACGGCGCTGGCATCCGTACAGGACCCCGGCCACCAGGCGGCAGCGAAGATCCGCATCTGTCTTACCCAGAGCACCCGCAACGCCTTTTATATCCTCCGGGAAACCGCCCTCGGGCGGCCGGATGTTGATGCCGATGCCCACCACAGCGTATTTCAGCAGGCCCGTTTCCACGTCCATGGCGCCTTCCGTTAAGATGCCGCAGACCTTTTTCTCTCCCAGCAGGATGTCGTTGACCCACTTGATCTGCGCCGGCTGTCCGATGATGTTTTCAATGGCTTCCGCCACGGCAGCCGCCGCGCACACCGTCAGAGTTCCGGCTTCCTCCGGACGGATGTAAGGGCGCAGCAGCAGACTGAAATACACGCCGGTCTGCTTCGGCGAATAAAAGGAGCGGCCCAGCCGTCCGCGGCCTTCTGTCTGCTCAGCGGCCGCAAGAACCGTTCCCTGGGGCGCGCCGTCCTCCGCCATCTGCTTTAAAACCGTGTTTGTGGACGTGATGGTGTCGTACACGCGGATGTCCGGGAAACAGGAATTTACGTCCGCCTCCGTTCGAAGGCAGCTGCGGATGCCGGCTTCCGAAAACACATTTTTCACGCCGGTCAGACGATAGCCCCGGTTGGTCACCGATTCAATGGAAAACCCTTCCTGCCGCAGTGTCTCCACCGCCTTCCAGACCGCCGCGCGGCTGATGCCCAGTTCCTTTCCCAGCGCACCGCCGGAAATGAACTGCCCTTCCCGGGCAGAAAGCACTTCAAGAACGTCCTCTTTTGTCATGATTTAAACCCTTTGCATCCGTCTTCAACCGTTTTCCGCCCGAAAATGGATCGCTATTTTTATCAGCTTTTCACAGCGGACAATCTGCTGCCTTGATCGCTCTTCAATCCGTCAGCCCAAGGCCGGCTGCTTATCCAACTTATGCCTTTGTTTCCATCTGAGCGATCAGCGGATACAGCCGCCCGGCCAGCACAGATGCCAGCACCAGCTTCGCCGCGTCCGCCGGAATGTAGGGAATCACACACCAGCCCAGCGCTGTGCCGATGCCGATGGGGCCGCTGTTTTTCATATAAACAATCATAAACCAGGCGGTACCAAACACATAGCACACCAGGATGCCGATGGCCATGGCCGGAATCAGCACCTTTAAGGATCTGCCAAAGCGTTCCGCCGCAAAGCCCACGATCAGCGCCGTGAACAGGAAACCCACGATATAGCCGCCGGTGGTACCCAGCAGCGCCCCAGGGCCGCCCTTAAAGCCGGAAAACACCGGAACGCCCACAGCCCCCAGCAGAATGTAAGCTGCCGTGGCACAAATGCCCCGCTTCTGTCCCAGCAAAGCGGCTGTCAGGCAAATCGCAAAGGTCTGCAGCGTAAAAGGCACCGTCATGGGAATGGAAATCCAGGAACAGACCGCAATCAGCGCAATGGAAAGCGCCATAAAAGATAAGTCCCGGGTGGAAAAGCCGCTGCGGGCAGCCGTTTTGGCAATTGTGTTTTCTGTACTCATCAATACTCCCTCCATCATTTCAAAATGTGCCGCCCGAAAGAGGCGGCACCTAGGATCATAGAGGTTTTTTGATAAATTGTCAACTAGCCAGCAGACAATAGTTTACATTTGATTTTCCCAAACATGCATTTTCAGAAGAACACGTCGGCGACGAGTTTCAAGGGAGATACCGATGCGCCGGAAGGCAGCTGGTGTGCCGCAAGCGGACAATCTGGGGCGCGCTTTTAGCCGAGGAAAGATCCACTCCCTACGGAGACTGCGCGCGAAAGCTCTCCTGAGCGTGTTAGTCGAAGTTGGGAGTTAGCTCTCCGAGGCGTTGCGCCCGTCCGCGACGGCATATCAGCTGTCGACGGCGCTGGTTCTCACTTGAAAAACCTATATTTTTTTCAGATGAACACGCCGGCGGCAGAAACGGGTTTTTCTGCTCAGCTGCCGAGTTTCACATAAGGTCCTCGCTTCGTCGTCTATGGGCGGCTCTACAGAGTACTAAGCATGAGCTGCGCTCATGCAAGTGCTCTGCATGCATCGCACTTAGGCGCTGCTCATGCTTCGCATGGCACCGCCTAAGTGTTCATTGCGATCCGCGCGTCTGCTCGGAGAAATCTAAATAAGAAATTCACTTTACCGACCTACGCTGCGTGCTCGATCTCGCCCGCCGACTCGCGACGACCTAAGTGATTCGGCTATTCGCAGAAAATACTCGTTTACGCCTGCCGGCTTGCCGCACCAGACCGGGAGTCGGGCCGGTCTAAATGCCGCAAACACTGTATTTTTAATACACAGATGCGAAAAGATGCTGGCCCGGCGGGCGGCGTATTACGAGGGGGATACTGGTGCGCCGGATGGCAGCTGATGTGCCGCAAGCGGACAATCTGGGGCGCGCTTTTAGCCAAGGAAAGATCCACTCCCTACGGAGACTGCGCGCGAAGGCTCTCCTGAGCGCGTTAGTCGCAGTTGGGAGTTAGCTTGTCCGAGGCGTTGCGCCCGTCCGCGGTGGCATATCAGCTGTCGACGGCGCTGGTTCACACTTGAAAAACCTATAGGTTTTGAAAAAGGGCCGGTTGCCCGGCCCTTTTTGCTTTATGAAGTTAATATTTAGTAAACTTCTTTCCACTCGTCGATGTTGCTGGGATCGAACTTGAAGGGAGGTCCAAGGATAACTTCGGAACCGGTTCCATCAGCCAGCTCAGAGATGGTGTACTCGCCCATGTCGCCAGCGGTGAAGGTTTCGCCGGCAGCACCGGTGATGTCGCCATTTACCAGAGCGATGGACGTCCAGGCAGCCAGACGGCCCACATCGATCGGGTTCCACAGGAACATGTAGGGGCAGGAATGAGCATCGTCATCGCCGATGTACTCAGCCATTTCGGACGGAAGGCCAAGGCCGGTCAGCTTAACGGCAGAACCCTGATCCTGCAGCACCTTCGCAGCAGCGGCGATACCAACGGTCGTCGGAGCGCAGATGACTTTCAGGTCCGGATACTTCTGAAGCAGAGCCTGGGTCTGGTCGGTGGACTTCTGGGGCTCGTCGTCGCCGTAGGCAACTTCCACCAGCTCCAGCTTGGCATACTTCTCGTCCTCGGCCAGCTTCTTCATGGCGTCGATCCAGGCGTTCTGGTTGGTGGCCTGGGAGGTGGCGGACAGGATGGCCCCCTGGCCTTCGCCGCCGGCCATGTCATACACGGCGTCGATCCGCGCCTGGCCGACCGCGACTGTACCGGCCTGGTCCACGAACACCTGACGGCTCGCCGGGTTGGGGGCGGAGTCGAAGGAAGACACCTTGATGCCGGCGTCCATCGCCTCTTCCAGCTTGGCCTGGAGGGCGTT
>JAZPYY010000098.1:0-23585 GCA_045544375.1 Shuttleworthella sp. | reverse complement strand
GCTCACAGAACGACATGGCTACGATCCGACTTATTCGAAGGCCAACGTACATCGCGCGAATCGGATGGGCGGCAAAGCCTGCCCATCCGATCAGATTTACGCCAGTACCAGCTGAACTCCGGTGTACACCACACCGCACAGCACCATAACCAGAATGGGATTCCATTTTTTAAGCCTTAAGAGCAGCAAACCGGCGATAAACAGGAGAATCCCCGTGACATTGATGCCGCCCGGAAACGAGGCGGAACCTCCCTGCAGTACCAGAAGAAAGATGGACCAGCCGGCGCCGGCGATTAAGGCCACCACCGCCGGACGCAGGCAGGAGAGTACATTCTGCAGAAAGGCCAGTTTTTTGTACTTCTGATAGATGAAGGACAGAAGGGATACGATCAGGCAGGAGGGCAGAATGCATCCCGCAGTGGCGCCGATGGCACCGGGGACGCCGGCGATGCGCATGCCCACGAATGTGGCGGAATTGACGGCGATGGGGCCCGGGGTCATCTCGGCAATGGTAATCAGATCCGTGAATTCCTGCATGCTAAGCCATGGGTGGACACTGACCACCTGCTCCTGAATCAGCGGCATGGCGGCGTAACCTCCGCCGATGGAAAACAGACCCACCTGAAGAAAACTGAAAATCAGCTGAAAGAGAATCATGCCGCGGCCTCCTTTTTCTGTTCGTACCAGGCATAGATCACGCCGATCAGGGCGGTACCTAAGATGATCCAGACAACGTTTACGCGCTTGCTTAAGGTCAGCACCAGCGCCGCGGCCATGATGACCAGATACAGCGCTTTTTTCTGCCGGATCACGCCGCCGCCTAAGGAGAGCACCACGTCGAAGATCACCGCAGCCACACCCGCCTGCATGCCTTTTAACATCAGGGCCACGTAGGGGTTGGTAACGAAGGCGGCGTAGATGACGGAAATGATGCCTAAGATCACCATGGGGGGAAGAATGGTGCCTAAGACCGCGGCCAGCATGCCCGCGAAGCCACCCATGCGCCAGCCTAAGAGGATGGCGGCGTTGACGGCGATAGCCCCCGGAGAGGACTGGGCCAGGGCGGTCATGTCAAGCATTTCCGTCTCGTCGATCCAGTGGAGTTCGTCCACGAATTTGCGTTTCATCAGCGTGACGATGACAAAACCGCCGCCGAAGGTAAAGGTGCTGATGTAAAGCATGGAAATAAACAGTTTTCGAAGGATCTGGGATTTGCCCATGACTGCTCCTTTTAAGAGATCTGTGATTGCGTAAAAAATATGGGAATCCGGAGGATAAGCGGCATCCGACAATGCTTGGGTGAACTCTGCGTTTGTGTAAACGAAAATATCGTGATTCGCTTTTCCGTTAACGGAAGTATAGCACTTGAGAAAGCATAATAAAAATGCTATTATTTTATGAGAAACATGCTGAAAATGTTATGTATAGATAAACAGATCCCTGCAGAGATGATTTGCAGGTTTCAGGATGAAGCCAACCTTGAAGAATCATAAGTCCGAGAAAGCGGTGTTTACCGTATCAGCACAACTCGGTTAAACCAGGAGTTACCATGACCATCCGTCACATGCAGATCTTTGCAGCGGTCTACCGACAGGAGAGCGTAACAAAAGCTGCCGAAGAACTTCATATGACCCAGCCGGCCGTCACCCGGGCCATTCACGAGATCGAGCAGCATTACGGCATCCGGCTGTTCGAACGGATGCACCGGCGGCTTTTGGTCACCGAGGCCGGGCGGGAGCTGTACACCTATGCGGTGCACATCCTGGACTCCTTCGATCAGATGGAAAAGGAGCTGCACGACTGGGATCAGGCCGGCGTCATCCGCATCGGAGCCACCATGACTTTGGGAAGCGAATTTCTGCCGGACATTCTGCGGCGGTTCTTAAAAGAACATCCCCAGATTGCGGTGCGCGCCATGGTGGATAACGCCAGCCGTCTGCAGACGGCGCTGCTGTCCAACGAGCTGGATCTGGCACTGATCGAGGGCACGGTTACCGAGCCGGATCTGGTGGCCGAGCCCTTTGCCGAAGACCGGCTGGTGCTGGTGGTTCCTCCGGATTCTAAACTGCGGGAAAAGGAGACAGTGAAGGTTTCCGAACTGTCCGCCTATCCGCTGCTGCTGCGGAATCCGGGAAGTGTGGGCCGCCGGCTGGTGGATTCGGTGTTCGCCGCCCGGGGCCTTTCGGTGGAGCCGATGCTGGAAAGCGCCAGTACCGGTGCCATCCTGTCCTTCGTGCAGGAGGGACTGGGCATTTCCCTGCTTCCGGAATCGCTGGTGCAGCGGCAGATCCGGTCCGGTGAGGTGGCATCGGTGCCCATCGAAGACGAAAGTTTCCAGCGGCAGAATTATCTGGTCTGGCACAAAAATAAACATCTCACCGCGTCCATGAAAGAATTGGCTGCGCTGTGCCGATAGATTATAATATCTGTATGAAAAGGAGGTTCATATGATTCGAGTTCTTTCTTCTGAACAGCCCCTCTGGGTGCTGGATACCGCTCATACCACATATATTCTTCGGGTTCTTTCCACGGGTCAGCTGGAGCACGTTTACTACGGCCGGCGGATCCACGTGGATGACCCCGCCCAGGTACAGGCCTTTACAGTGAAACAGGCCTGTGCTCCGGGCAACAGTATTGCCTATTCCCAGGACAATACCGCCGTTTCTCTGGAGGATCTCTGCCTGGAGTTTTCCGGGGAGGGCAAAGGCGACACCCGCCAGCCCATGATTTCGGTGACCGCCGCCGACGGCAGCAAAACCACGGATTTTGTGTACCAGAGCTATGCGCTGACGGAAGGGAAAAAGGCATTTCGCGATCTGCCCGGTTCCTACGACGAATCGGGAAAGGTGCAGCAGCTGTCGGTCTATCTGAAAGACAAAAACCACGGCTTCGGGCTGACCTTAAACTACTGGGTGTATGAGGACTGCGACGTGATCACCCGCAGCGCCGTCTTCCGCAACGACGACGCACAGCCGGCCACTGTAAACCGTCTGCTGTCCTGGCAGATGGATCTGCCGAAAAAGGGCTTTGCCGTTACTTCCTTCCACGGATCCTGGGCCCGGGAAATGGGCCGGGAGCGGGTGGTGGTTTCCGCCGGGGATTACACGCTGGGTACCACGGTGGGGGCGTCCTCCAATCGGTGCAATCCCTTCTTTATGGTCAGCGATCCGGATACCACGGAAGATGCCGGCGCCGTTTACGGCTTTAACCTGATCTACAGCGGCAATCACTTCGAAACCGTGGAAGTGTCCCCCTTCGGAAAAACCCGCATCGCCGCGGGCATCCATCCCCGGGGCTTTTCCATGGAACTGGCACCGGGAGAAGTCTTCGAAGCGCCGGAAGCCGTGCTCACCTATTCCGGAGAGGGCTTTAACGGCATGTCCCAGAACATGCACGCCTTCGTGCGGGAGCACATCGTCCGGGGAGAATGGAAATACAAGGAGCGTCCCGTGCTGTTAAACAGCTGGGAAGCGGCTTACATGAACATCACCGAGCACAGCCTGCTGGCCCTGGCGAAAACCGCGGCCGCCGCAGGGATGGAGCTGTTTGTCATGGATGACGGCTGGTTCGGTCAGCGCAACGACGATAAGAGGGCCTTAGGGGACTGGACGGTGAACCCCAGGAAACTGCCCAACGGCCTGAAAGGGCTGGCGGATAAGGTCAATGCCCTGGGGCTGGATTTCGGCATCTGGGTGGAGCCGGAGATGGTGAATGTGGACAGCGACCTGTACCGGGCGCATCCCGACTGGGCTATGGACATTCCCGGAATGGCCCATTCCGAGGGCCGCAATCAGCGGGTGCTGGATCTGGCCAACCCCCAGGTGGTGGATCACCTGATCGACGCCATGACGGAGGTCTTTTCCTCGGCCAATATCTCCTATGTAAAATGGGATATGAACCGCATCTGGTCTGACGTGTATTCCCGCACCCTGCCCCCGGAACGCCAGGGAGAGGTGGGCTATCGCTACATGGCGGGCCTGTACCGGCTGATGGGCACCTTAATCGAGCGCTTCCCCCACATCCTCTTCGAAGGATGCGCCTCCGGCGGCAACCGGTTTGATCTGGGCATTTTAAGCTACTTCCCCCAGATCTGGGCCAGTGACAATACGGACGCGGTCAGCCGCCTGTCCATCCAGAACGGCTATAGCTACGGCTATCCTGCCAGCACTTACACCGCCCACGTATCCGCCTGCCCCAACCATCAGACCCTGCGCACCACCCCCATGTCCACCCGGTTTAACGTGGCCTCCTTCGGACTGCTGGGATATGAGTTGAATTTAAACGAGCTGGGCAAGAGCGATCTTGACGCCATCCGCGCCCAGGTGGCCCTGTACAAACAGTACCGGCACACCCTGCAGTTCGGCCGGTTCTATCGCGGCCGCAGCGGATCCTTTGAAAGCGGAAATGTGTTCGAGTGGACCGCGGTGTCCGAAGACCAGAAAACCGCCATCGGCATGCTTTCCCAGAAGGAACAGCGCCCGGCGGAAGCCTATCAGTATTATCAGCCCCGGGGACTGAATCCCGAAGGCCTGTACCACTTTTACAACATTCCGGAAAAGATTGATATCCGGGCCTTCGGAAGCCTGGTGAACATGATCTCGCCCATACACATCCGTCAGGGCGGCCTGGCCCATTCCGCCATCGCCCGCTTCTACAAAATGGACGGAGAGACGGAAGATTACACCGCCTACGGCGACGCCATGATGTCCGCCGGTGTGCAGCTTGTGCAGTCCTTCGTGGGCACCGGCATGAACGAGCAGGTGCGCTACTTCCCCGACTGGGGCAGCCGGATGTACTTTATGGAAATGAGTCAGTAGGGAGTCAAAAGTGACAGGCACTTTTGACTCATATTCCGAAGACCGCAGCCGGATGAGTCAATAGGGACTGTCCCTTTTGACTCATGGAAACGTGAAGAATGTACTTTATGAAAACACTATCATCTGATAGAATAAAAAGATAGATTTTCGGATCGAATGAAGGAGAGCAAAAGATATCGACTTGGGTTTGCTCATCAGATGAAACTGCGAGGAAGATAAAATGAACATCGAAATAATCAGCGACGCGTCGCTGACACGGTATCTGGACTTTCTGACAAATGAGGAGGTCTTCGCGATCCGCGATGGCCGGTTTACGGGCTTCGGGGCATTTGATCCGGCCCAAAACAGGGCGGCCGGAGCGCTTGTCGCGCTGGTTCTTCAGGAGCATATTCTGATCAAGCGGTTTTTTGCCGCACCGGAGTATGATGAAGAAGAGATCACCCAGGAACTGCTCGATGCCGTATGCAATCTGCCTGACGACCTGAAAATGCCGCTGCTCGTTTATGGAACGGAAGAAGAGCTGAACGAAAACCTCCTGAAAAAGCTGGGCTTTGACGCCGAGGAAAGCGACTACTCCTACATGGAGGGAACACTGGGACATTTTCGAAGATTTCCGCTGGCACCGGAAAGAGGCATCTATGATCTTCGCCCGCTGGAAGAGGTTCCGCCAAGAATTGTCCTGTCGCTGGCTATGAAGAAACGCAAAAACATGTCCGACTGGATGCGGGACGAGTTCCCGGATGTACTGTGGTTTTCGGAGGCAAGTCCGATCTGCTTTAAGGAAAAACAGATCGCAGCAGCCTTGCTGATTGAAGAAGATGATCCGTGTATCACTGTTCAGATGATGTTCGGGGATGACAACCGGGCGATATTCTACTGTTTTTCGGCTCTCCGCGACGTACTTGCGGGGGAATTCGCTGCAGAAGAGCGAGTTCGGTTCCTTTTATATAAACAGGAAGGCAAAGAAGCCATTTCAGAACTGATCACAGATGCCGAGGAAAAGAAGATCCGCATCTACAAACGCATGGAAGGAGCAGCACATGAGTTTATTGGATCATGAGGAACAAAGAGTAAGGGCACTGGAATTACTTGCGGAGCAGCAGAAGCAGCAGCAGGGAGAAACGGATCTTGCTTACCGTGACATGAATTCCCGCTTTCTGAATGCTGAAAGCACTGCCTTGAAAAAAGAAAACCGTGACGAGGAACTGACCCAGAGACAGCAGGAACACGAAAAACGAAAAAAGGAAATTGAACGGGCATGGCATCAGAATACGGCCGGTGAAGTGGCTGAGCTGCGGAAAAAGGCAGAAAAAGTCAGCGAGAAAGATGCGGCTTATTATCAGAATTTCACACTGCGGGAACTGGAGTCCTTTATCAAAAACAGCGACCGGGGCGGCAACTCCAAGGAATACAATGACGTGGCCACGGATCTGGAAGTGTTTAACCGCATCGCTGCAGACAAAAATGCCGATCCCAATGAGCAGCTGCCGCTGCTGCGCCGGATTCAGGAAAGCTGCAATACCTATCTGACCACCCGGAAAAAGACCATCTGGCGTACCGGCACCGGTAAGATCCGCCGCGCCATCATTGAGCAGATTTCCCTGAAGGTGCAGGAAAGCATCACCATGCAGGAAACATCTTTCAGGGAAAACCTGAAAGCATCCATGGAGGCCTATCAGAACGAGAAGACGGATAAAACCGTAACAAACGCGTTTAAGGCGCACTTTGACATGGTCAACCAGGTGATGAACGGGAGCATTCAGCTGGACGCAGATCAGATGAAGCAGCTGGATCAGGATATGACCGCCGTGATGGCAGACGTGAAGAAGATGAAGACGGACGAGAATCAGTCAAGAACCTTCTCCACCCAGTTTTTCAATGCCCTGGGGTACTCCAGCAACGATCCGCAGATTGTGGATATGATGGAATTTGAGGATGCCGTGAAAAAATCCCCCGTCAAAAAGAAAATGTTCCATTCCATGAATCCCTTCGGAAAGATGAAGGACGCAGCGCTTCTGGCTGATCAGCTGGCGGGTACGGCCCAGAAGGGCAACCGCGTTTACTATGGAATCGGACGGGCCGGAAAAGGCATTTACACCGCTGCGAAAACAGACAAATCCAAATTTGGCGACGGTCCGGCGAAAATAGACAGCTGGAGATACGGCGGAAACGTGGGCGGCGCCATGATGACGATGACGCTGAACGGATATGCCCGTATCATCGAGGATACAGACATGAAAGATCTGAAGGAGGAACTGAAAAAGAAGTTCCCCAAGGCGTATGATTTTATCACGAGAGCCGATCCGTCAAGCGGCTGCGGTTACCAGGATTATCTGACCATGCTCGCGGCGCTCTGCGGCTATAACACCGTCAAAACCTATGGCCCTGCAAACGTGGATTACTATACCACCTCTGACAGAAAAGCATTCACCATATGCGAAGACATTGAGGTCCGTAACGAGGAGTTTGATGACAAAAAGAATATTGACCATGATTATCAGTACGTAGATACACATAAACTTCAGAAGAAAAACGGGCAGTAAGCTGCGCAGGCAAACAGCGCCGGAAAACAGGTGAAAACGATCCGGCAGCCACGAAACAGCACCGGGAAAACAGGTGAGAAGATCCTGCACCAGCGAAAGTTATCGCCGAAAGGAGTATAAGTATGTACGAGCTTACCATGGGAGATCAGAGATACATCGCTGAATCCCTCACGACGTGGAAAATGTATATCAACCCGATTCTTGGCACCATGGGCGAGGTTCCCCAGGATGTGGAAGATAACATCAATCAGCTGGCAGAAGCCTATCTGCGTGATTTTGAGTCCTTTTACCAGGAAAAAATGAACGAAGACGAGACACTGCTTTCCAGCGAGGTGCAGTACGCATTTGAGCAGATATGGATCAAAGATCATCCGCAGATGTTTGACATCGACGCACTGCTTACCGGCTGCAGCGAAGAAGCGTTAAAACAGGCGGAAAAAGAAATCAGTGACGCAAGAGAAGCGTTTGCGAAATAAGATCACAGGGGAGACAAAAGTGACAGGCACTTTTGTCTCCCCTTCAATCTGATACGGCTTTCGTGTTCTCGAAGGGGGACAAGGGCTCTCCTGTCCGATCAAAAAGCAACCGTCACCCGATCAGGGCTGACTACATCCCCAGCCGCGTCTGCTCCCAGTACTCTCCCATGGACTGTCCCGGAAGTTCGGAGACATCATCCGCAAGATAATCGGCCAACCCCAAGGAAGCCGCCTGCCACGCGCGGGCGGCTTCTTCTGTGGGATACTCGATTTCCGCGTACCAGAATTCGGTGGGTTCTCCTTCATCTACGTGGTTGACCTCCAGCGCAAGCCCGTCCGGCAGCTGATAGGTGCGGCGGATTTTCGGAATCAGCGGATAGCCGATCATCTTTGCAATTTCATCATATTTCTCTTTGGGCAGATCCGTTTCTACCTCCCGGCGGACGATGCCGGATCCGGATTTTAAGCAAAGCACGTAGCGGGTTTCGCCGCCGGTTTGAGCCTCCATGCGGATGCGCACCGTGGGCCGTACGGTAAGATATCCCTGCTCCATGGCGTGTTCATATAACATCGGAAGGCCCGCAGGCCAGCCCTGTACCATCCATTTGCGTTCGATTTCCATATGCCGATCCTCTCCAAAATGACAAAAGGGACGGCCTGTGCCGGCCCATTGCGCTGCCGTCATCCTTTAGGGGCATCATAACAGGGACCGGTCAGATTCGCAATACGGGATGCATCCTGTTGTGTGAATGTGATAAAATGAAAAGTAAAAACAATCGGATTCCCGCGCGCAATGCCGGAAGAAGGAGGTCGTATTTATGAATGGACAGGTTTCATCCGCTTCGATGCTGTGTATGGCTGTTTCGCTGGTCATCAGCATCGCGCTGCCCCATCGGCTGCCTGCTGTATCTGCGCATAAAGAAAAAGGCGGATCTGGCGCCGTTCTTTGTGGGCTGCGCCGTCATGCTTTTGTTTGCGCTGATCCTGGAATCGATGGTGCACCAGGCAGTGCTGGTGCTTTCGCCGGCCGGTCCGGTGATCCAGGGAAACGTCTGGCTCTATGCTTTGTACGGCGGCCTGATGGCCGGCCTGTTCGAGGAGACCGGCCGTCTGCTCGCGTTTAAAACCGTGCTGAAATCCTGTCAGAAAAAGGATGTGAACGCGCTGATGTACGGCGCGGGCCACGGCGGATTTGAAGCCATCGCGATCGCCGGCATCGCGATGATCAACAACCTGATCTATTCCGTGATGATCAATACCGGAAACATGTCGCAGATGACGGCGTCGCTGCCCGCGGACGCAGCGGCGCAGGTGGAGGAGGCTGTTCAGCAGCTGATCACGCTTCCGCCGACGGATTTCCTGATGGGCGGCATCGAGCGGGTGATGGCAGTCGCGCTGCAGATCTGCCTGTCGGTGCTGGTGTGGTTCGCCGCGAAGAACAAAGGACAGATCAAACTGTATTTTCTGGCGATCGCGCTTCACTTCCTGGTGGATGCCGTCACCGTCATCCTGCAGCGTGCGCTGGGGCTGCCGGCGATCGCGCTTGAGGCGGTGCTGCTGGTCATGACGGTCGGCATCGCGTTCCTCGCGCGCCGCGTCTGGAAACAGCAGTCCGCCGAAGGAGGAGCCGTATGATTTTCATGATCATCAACAAGCATGCCCGCAGCGGAAAGGCCGCGCAGGTCCTGCAGCAGCTGGAGGCGGAAATTGCCGCCTCGGGGCTGCAGGTCGAAGCGCGCGAGACGGCGTACGCCGGCCACGCGAAGGAGCTGGCGGATGCGTGCTGCAGTGAAATCGCTTCGTCCGGCGAAACCGGCTACCTGCTGGCCGTCGGCGGCGACGGCACGTTCAACGAGATCATCAACGGCATGCACGATTTCGACCGGGTGTGCCTGTGCCTGATCCCCATGGGCAGCGGCAACGATCTCGGCCGGGGACTTCGCATTTCCGCAAAGGACCCCGCCGCGCGGATGCGCAAGGTGCTTTCAATGATCCGAAAGCGGCTGGAGTCGGAAGAAGAAGCAAAGAACAATCCGGCCTTTATCCGGCATATGGATCTCGGACAGGTGACGTTCCCGGACGGGTCGGCGCGCCGTTTTGCCATCAGCGCCGGCATCGGCGTGGACGCCGCGGTCTGCCGGGACGTGGACCACTCCCCGATCAAAAAGATCTTAAACAAAATCGGGCTCGGATCCCTGTCCTATGTGATTCTGACGGTTGCGAACATCTTCCATATGCCGCTGTGTGACGGCGAGCTGGAGACGAAAGACGGCACGGTTCACGCGTTTCGCGATATCATTTTCTGTGCGGCGATGAACCATATCTGCGAAGGCGGCGGTGTGCCGATGGCGCCCCAGGCATCGGCCTTTGACGGAAAGCTGTCCATCTGCGCGGTGCATTCCATCCCGCGATGGAAATGCTTTCTGGATCTTCCGGTGCTGGTGATGGCAAAGCACGGCCGCCTGAAGGGATTTGAACTGTTTGACAGCAGCCGGATGAAGATCCGCCTGGCGCAGCCGATGACGGTGCACGCGGACGGAGAATACTGCGGCGAATGGAACGCGCTGGAGTTTGCATGCCTGCCCGGGCAGCTGCAGGTAATGTAGAAAAAGGAGGACACCATGAATTTCCATCTGCTGACCCAATACCTTGATTCTCTGCCCGAGGAGTACGGCATTCCGGGGCTGGACGTGATCGTCGCGAAGGGCCACGAGACCGTGTACCGTCATTCGGTGGGCCATTCGGACGCGGCGGGAACTGTCCCCGTCAGCCCGCGGGATTACTACCGCCTCTATTCCTGCACGAAGGTCGTGACGATGACGGCAATGATGCAGCTGATCGAGCAGGGAAAGGCAAGCCTGTACGATCCGGTCAGCCGCTTCCTGCCGGAGTGGGAATACATGACGGTCATCAATTCCGACTGGAAGCACAAGGGCGGCTACAGCTATACCACGTCGCGCAAGGAGGCTTCCCATTACGCGAAAAACCGCGTCCGCCTGATCGACTGCATGTCCATGACGGCGGGTCTGACCTACGACACGAAGTCGGAAGCGATTCAGGAGCTCGTCGCCCAAAACCCGCAGGCGACGACGCGCGAGGTCGTGGCGGCCATCGCGAAGATGCCGCTGCTGTTCGAGCCGGGCACCCACTACTATTACTCTCTGGGACACGACGTCATCGCCGCGGTCATCGAAGTGATCAGCGGCGAAAAATACAGCGATTACATCCGCCGGCACATCTTCGAGCCGCTGGGGATCACGGACCTGACCCTTCATCTGAACGCGGCGCAGGAGCAGGCCTTAAGCGCGCTGTATACCTTCGATTATCAGAAAATGCAGATCGTTCCGGTGCCGCAGGATGCGATGCCGGTGGCGATTACGCCCAACTATGAGAGCGGCGGCGGCGCGCTGTGCGGAACGGCGGAGGCCTATGCGGCGGTTCTCGAGGCCCTGGCCAACGGCGGTGTCGGCAGAAACGGCGCGCGCATTCTTTCGGAAGAAAGCGTCATGCGCTTTACCCATTCGGTTACGACAGGCGACGCCCTTGCGGATTTCCGGCAGGGACGTTTCCAGGAATACGCCTACGGACTGGGCGTCCGCGTCAAAACCGAGTTCATGATGGGCCGTTCGCCGGTGGGCGAATTCGGCTGGGATGGCGCAGCGGGGGGATACGGCGTCATCGACCCCTTCAATCATGTCAGCATCTTCTATGTCATGCACGTGCTGAGTTTCTTTGAGGGCTATTCCGTCATACATCCCCGGGTACGGGATCTGGTATATAAAGGGCTGGAACGTTAAGTTCCGGCCTTGCCCACGAATAATGGGCGATAGGGCAGGATCCGTTTCCGGGCAATCATTAGGAACCGAAGCGACAGGTCTAGAATCCGCCCAGGGCGCTCTGCGCCATAAAGTAGAAGACAAAAACAGCGCCGCCGATCAGCAGATGTACCGCAAAGACCACCCATCCCGGCGTGCGGTTTCTGCGCAGGTTTAAACGGCTCCATTCCATGAAAAACCATCCGATAAAGAGCAGCACCGCACAGAGGATAAACAGCAGTCCGGCTGCAGGATGCGTGGTCGCATACCAGAGGGTGTTTGCAGCGATAAGTGCTAAAAACAGAAGTGTCACCTGGGGGAACGACCGGGTGGGAGTAAAGGCTTCCTGTTCCCGGGCGTTTCGAAGGGCTTTTTTGTACCAGGTATAGAATGTGATTTCTTCTGTGACTGCCATGATTGAAGTGATCCAGGCACAGCGGCCAAACCATCCGGCAAAAGTGTTGTGAAAAAACGCGGCCGGATGCATCATCCAGAACCACAGATATATGAGCGCAATGACGCCATATACAGCGGAAACGATGAGATTGGCACGCTGTGTCTTTTTGCGTGCAAGCCGGATGCTTTCGGTCTGTATCACCGGATCCGTATCCAGAGAAACGGCGTCCATGTTTTTGCTGCAGAAGATTTTGAGGGGGCCCTGTTCCGCTGCGATTTCCCATCCGGCGGATTCACAGAGTTCGTCAAAGGCCGTTTCCTTTGGCGTGGAGGGAGCATAAACCCCGGCATTCGGATAGTAGCCGATTTCGTATCGACACTGTGCAGGCTCCCCCTGGCTGTAAGCCCAAAGAGCGCCGGTCTGCCGGATGAACCAGCCTTTTGCGGCCATGGCCTGAAGGTGCTTTTCCAAAGATGTGTGGTCCCAGAAAGAGTAAAGGGGGATTTCCAGTTTAAACCTTGTCATGACGTACCTCCCATCCATTTTCTGTAATCCGCTGCCTGCTGACAGATCCGCTGATGTTCGTTCTCCAGAGCTTTTTTCCCTTCTTCCGTCAGAATGTAGCTTCGGCGCCGGCCTTCTGTTTTGGTTTCCCTGATCATATCCGCTGCCAGAAACTGCTCTAAAAGGTTATACAGTGTACCCGGCCCCACATTGACCCGGCCGTCCGTCATCCGGGATACTTCGGCCATGATATCCATCCCGCAGCATTCTTTTCGAAGACAGATCAGAATATAAAACATCTGCTCTGTCAGTGTCTGAAACCGTGCTCTGGGCATTGCGTCCTCCAACTGTCGAATATCGATAATATCTTCAAATTCATTGTATTACCGATATTCGATAATGTCAAGATCATACTGCGAACCTATGAAAATACAGGGGAAAGTGTTATGATGAAACCACCTTCCGGTGTTATGAGTGAAGCCGGGAGGATAGATCAGAATCCATCAGGATCACAGCACGTAAAAAGTAAGGAGCAGGCGATGAGTATGACCGCTGTGGAAGAAAAATTAAACCGTGCGCTTTTAAGCGTCCGCGAAAAAACATCCTTCAAGCCGCAGGTGGCGCTGGTCTTAGGCAGCGGCCTGGGAGATTACGCCGAGCAGATGAAGGTGGAATGCACCGTGGATTACCGCGATATTGAAGGATTTCCCGTATCCACTGCTCCGGGCCACAAAGGCCGCTTCGTTTTCGGCTATGTGAAAGACGTGCCGGTGGTGGCCATGCAGGGCCGGGTGCATTACTATGAAGGCTATGATATGACAGACGTGGTGCTTCCCATCCGGCTGATGCATCTGCTGGGTGCGAAAATCCTGTTTTTGACCAATGCTTCCGGCGGTATCCGTCAGGGCTTTTGCGCCGGAGATCTGATGCTGATCACGGATCAGATCAGTTTCTTCGTACCGTCGCCTCTGCGGGGCGAAAACTGTGCGTCCCTCGGGGTGCGCTTCCCGGATATGAGCAGCATTTATGACAAAGAACTCTGCCGGATTGTGCGCCGCGTGGCCATGGATCAGGGCATCGACCTGAAAGAGGGCGTTTATATCCAGACCCAGGGACCGAATTACGAGTCGCCGGCGGAAATCAACCTGTGCCGGATGCTTGGCGCCGATGCGGTGGGTATGAGCACGGCCTGCGAGGCCATTGCGGCGAACCACTGCGGCATGCGCATTGTGGGTGTGTCCTGCATCTCCAATCTGGCAGCCGGCATTTCGCCGAATCCGCTGACGGAGGAAGAGGTTATTGAGGCCGGGAAAATGGCGGCGGAGAAATTTACGGCGCTGGTAAGTTCATCAATTGAAGCATTTTAGTAAGGAAGGAATAATGAATACACGTTTTTACAATGCACGTATTTTACAGACCAACGATGACCACACCTTTACCATTCAGGAAGGTGAGCTTCACACCGCGGGAAATCTGATTTCCTATATCGGAAGCGCCGAGGATGCGCCGGTTGGGACAGCTCGCTTTGACCGCCAGATTGACTGCGGCCGCAGCCTTCTGATGCCGGGCTTTAAAAACGCCCACACCCACACAGCCATGACATTCTTACGTTCCTTTGCGGACGATCTGCCTCTGCAGAGCTGGCTGTATGATTCTGTCTTTCCCCGGGAGGGACAGCTGGTGGCGGATGATATTTACTGGCTGGATCTCTTAGGTATCATGGAATACCTGACCAGCGGAATCACTTCCAATTTCGACATGTATTTCTTCCCGCCCATGAATGCGAAGGCTTCTGTGGACGCAGGCTTCCGCACGGTGCAGACCTCCGGCTTCAACAACTTCGGGAGCAGCATCGAAGAATTAGAAGAGAATTATAATATTGTCAACGGCATGGGGGAACTGGCGTCCTTTATCATCGGTTTCCACGCGGAATACACCACTTCCATGGAACGTATGGAGGGGGTGGCCCGGCTGGCGCAGAAGTATCATTCTCCCACATTTCTGCACAATGCGGAAACGAAGAGTGAGGTGGCAGACTGCAAGGAACGCTGGGGCAAGACGCCCACCCAGCTGACGGATGCTCTGGGCATGTATGAATACGGCGGCGGCGGATACCACTGCATCTGGATGGAAGACGCCGACTTTGAGATCTTCAAAAAGCGCGGCCTGACCGCGGTCACCAACCCCTGCTCCAACTTAAAACTGGCCAGCGGAATCGCTCCGGTGAAACGCTACCTGGACGAAGGCATCCGCTTAGCCATCGGCACGGACGGCCCGGCATCCAACAACGCGCTGGATTTCTTTCGGGAGATGTATCTGACCACGGCGCTGGCAAAGGTGCGGGAAATGGACGCTGCTGTGGTGCCGGCGGAAGAAGTGCTGTATTCCGCCACCTGTGAAGGCGCCCGCTGCATGGGACTTCCCGAATGCGACCGTCTGGCGGTGGGAAAGAAGGCGGATCTGATTCTCTTTGATCTTTGGCAGCCCAACATGCAGCCGGAAAACGCCATCGTCAAAAACATCGTTTACAGCGGCAGCAAGCAGAACGTGCTGCTGACTATGGTCAACGGCCAGTTGCTGTACGAAAGAGGCAGCTTCTCCATCGGCTTCGATCCGGCGGAAGTATATGCCAAGGCAAACGCCGTTATCGGACGGATGAGATGAGTCAAAAGTGACAGGCACTTTTGTCTCCCTTCGAGGATACATTATGGATCACGTATTTATTTACACAGACGGTGCGGCCCGGGGCAATCCGGACGGTCCCGGCGGCTACGGTGCCGTGCTGCAGTTTACGGACAAAGCCGGCACGCTGCACGAGCGGGAGATTTCCCAGGGCTACGTGCGCACCACCAACAACCGCATGGAACTTCTGGCGGCGATTCGCGGACTGCAGATGTTAAAGCGTCCCTGCACCGTGGATTTGTATTCGGATTCAAAATATCTGACGGATGCCTTTAATCAGCACTGGATTGACGGCTGGCAGGCCCGGGGATGGAGGAAGGCGGACAAGTCGGCGGTAAAAAACGTGGATCTGTGGCAGGAACTGCTGGCCGCAGCCGCACCTCATCAGATTGCCTGGCACTGGGTGAAGGGACACGACGGACACCCCTTAAACGAGCGGTGCGACAAACTTGCCACCACAGCCGCGGACGGAAGCGATCTGATTGAAGATCCAGGTGCTGCAAAAGAATGATAAAGCGACCCGAAAAGTCCTTTTACAGGGCTCTTCGGGTCATTGCTTTATTAAGAAAGTGATGGTATAATTCCTGTTTGCGTAAAGGATTACCTTTTCATGCAATGAATGCTTTCGTAAAGGAGATGGAACACCCATGCAAAACGGAGTGAACGAACTGCGGCGCAAATACCTGGACTTTTTCAGGAGCAAGGATCACCTGGTGATGCCCAGCTTTTCTTTGGTGCCGCACAATGATAAGAGCCTGCTTCTGATCAACGCGGGCATGGCGCCATTAAAGCCCTATTTCACCGGTCAGGAGATTCCGCCGTGCCGCCGTGTATCCACGTGTCAGAAGTGCGTGCGTACCGGCGATATCGACAATGTGGGCAAGACCGCCCGTCATCTGACCTTCTTCGAGATGCTGGGCAACTTCTCCTTCGGCGATTATTTTAAGACCGAGGCCATTCACTGGTCCTGGGAATTCTTAACCGAAGTGCTGGGCTTAGATCCCGACCGTCTGTATCCTTCCATCTACGGAGAGGACGACGAGGCCTTCCGCATCTGGAATGAGGAAATCGGCATTGCTCCGGAGCGGATCACCCGTTTCTACCGGGATCCCGAAACCGGTGAATGCGACAACTTCTGGGAGCACGGCGCCGGTCCCTGCGGCCCCTGTTCCGAAATCTATTATGACCGGGGCGAAAAGTACGGCTGCGGAAAACCGGACTGCAAGGTGGGCTGCGACTGTGACCGCTTCATGGAAGTGTGGAACAACGTCTTTACCCAGTTTGAAAACGACGGTCACGGCAACTATACCGAACTGTCTCAGAAGAACATCGACACCGGTATGGGCTTAGAGCGCTTGGCGGTGGTGATGCAGGACGTGGACAGCGTCTTCGATATTGACACCATGAAGGCCATCCGGGACGCCATCTGCAAAACCGCGCACAAGACCTACCAGACGGATGCCATGGACGATGTGTCCATCCGCCTGATCACGGACCACATCCGTTCCACCACGTTCCTGATTTCCGACGGCGTGCTGCCCTCCAACGAGGGCCGCGGCTACGTGCTGCGCCGCCTGATCCGCCGCGCTGCCCGCCACGGCCGTATGCTGGGCATTCAGGGTGAGTTCCTGGCAGATCTGTCCCAGGTGGTCATCCGTGAGAGCGCCGATGGCTATCCGGAACTGCTGCAGAAAAAGGATCTGATCCTGGGCGTGCTGACCGAAGAGGAAAAGCGCTTCAACAAGACCATCGACCAAGGCCTGTCCCTTCTTTCCGGCATGATGGAGCAGATGAAGGCGGAGGGCACGAAGCTTCTCTCCGGTGACGACGCCTTCCGTCTGTACGACACCTATGGCTTCCCCATCGACCTGACGGAGGAAATCTTAGAGGAGCAGGGCTTTACCTATGATCAGGACGGCTTTGCCGCCGCCATGGAAAAGCAGCGCCAGCAGGCGAGAGAACGCCGTGCCACCAGCAACTACATGGGCAAGGACGTCACCGTTTTTGACACCATGGACGCGGATATCACCACCTCCTTCTGCGGCTATGGCAGCCTGACCGGCTCATCCGTGATCGAGGCGGTAACGTCTGCAGACGGCGGCGCCTCTTTCGATGCCCTTGAAGAGGGTGCTCACGGCATGATCCTCGCAAAGGAAACCCCCTTCTATGCCACCATGGGCGGCCAGGTGGGCGATACCGGCGTGATCGAAACGCCCAACGGCCGATTTGTCGTGGAAGATACCGTAAAGGTGTCCGGTGAGCGCACGGCACACGTGGGTTACGTGGAAAGCGGTGAAATTCATGTGGGCGAAACGGCAGACCTTGCCGTGGACGCAGTGCGCCGCGGTGCCATCGCGAAAAACCACAGTGCCACGCATCTGATGCAGCGTGCGCTGCGGGAGGTTTTAGGCGACCATGTGCAGCAGGCCGGCTCTTTGGTTGACCCGGACAAACTGCGCTTTGACTTTACCCATTTCTCGGCCATGACGGCGGAAGAGATCGCTGAAGTGGAACGCCGCGTAAACGACCGCATTGCAGCCGCCGTTCCGGTGACCACTGAGGTCATGTCATTAGAAGACGCCCAGAAGACCGGTGCCATGGCTCTCTTTGGCGAAAAATACGGTGCCGAGGTGCGTGTGGTGAAGATGGGCGAGTATTCCACCGAGCTTTGCGGTGGTACTCATGTAGATAACACGGGCCGGATCGCGGCCTTCAAGATCATTTCCGAAGCGGGTGTCGCAGCTGGCGTGCGCCGTATCGAGGCCCTGACCGGCAGCGGACTGATGGCTTACTATCAGGAGATGGAGCAGACCCTTCGGGCGGCCGCAGAGGCAGCGAAGACCAATCCGGCCGGTCTGGTGGAAAAAATCGGCCATCTGCAGAATGAGATCAAAGAGCTGAAGTCTGAAAACGATTCCTTAAAGGCTGCGGCGGCGAAGGATGCTTTAGGCGATGTGACGGATGCCATGGAAGAGATCGGCGGTCTGTCCTTTGTGGGTCAGAAACTGTCCGGTGTAGATATGAACGGTCTGCGGGATCTGGGCGATTCCATCAAGCAGAAGATGGCTGACGGCGTGATTGTCTTAGCCTCCGAGAATGACGGCAAGGTGAGCCTGATGGTCATGGCCACAGACGGCGCGGTGGCGAAGGGCGCCCACGCCGGCAATCTGATCAAGGCCATTGCCCCGAAGGTCGGCGGTGGCGGCGGCGGACGGCCCAACATGGCCCAGGCCGGCGGCAAGAATCCGGCGGGTATCGACGAATGCCTGGCGGAAGCGAAGACCGTGCTGGCGCAAATGCTGGGTTAAAAACAAATTGAACGGACTGAAAGCCAGCGATGCTTCTTGATTGTCAGGTCAGAAAGATGGACTTACCGATAAAGCCGGAATAAAAAACAGGACTCGAAAGGCTTATGCGAAAGATTACAGCTCGCGCAGGGTAATGAGTGTGTAATATACACCCTGATTCGTATCACGGTACACATCCAGTGTGCCGTGATATTTTTTTGCAATTCGTTCAACGATCCGAAGTCCGTTCCCATGTTTAGCAGGAATCCCTGGGTGCACAGGAGAGATATCGTTTTCGGAATAAACTGCAGCGCATGTGTTCCGCAGGTTAATTGTTGTTATATGATTCTCTTTGCTGATATACAGCCGGATCCATCGCTTATCAAGCGGCTGACAGGCCGTGATGGCGTTTTCCAATATGTTGCAGAAAAGCTCAGTCAGATCCATGTCTGTAAGAAAAAACAATGTACGCTGGCGTATATCGGTTTCCAGAAGTATCTGATTGGAAATGCAGATATCCCTATAATGGTTTAAGATGCTGTTTAAAAGATGATGATCACACAGTTTGGATTGTTTCTGAAATGCAGGATGATCAATCAGTTGCTGCAAATAGTTTTGAATGCTGTCCAGATCTCCTTCCTGTGCAAAGTATGAGAGAGTGTTGAGATGTTTCTTGAAATCATGTATTAACTGATTTCTGTCGTCAAGCTCTTTTTGGAGTGCTTGCTGATACTGAACCAGATAGGTCGGAACGTTTTCTGCGTATCTTTTTTTCCTAAACAGATTCGAGAAATGATGCCGTTCATTACTTGTTTTCATTTGATATTCCGTTCCAATCTGTTCTGCCTGCGCAATTGCATCATAGGAGCAGAGCACCTGTAGTATTGCCTTTCGGGGGTATCACATCAAAAAATTGTGCTGATGTTTATTGGGTTTGGCTGCGAAAAACAATCAGTTTCTGACGAAATAATACAGACTTTCGCTGTGCCAGTGTAACGCGCAGAGTACTGCCTTTTAAATAGATAATGTCACCGTTGACAGAAGATACAAAAGCGAGATTTACAATATAGCTTCGGTGACAGCGGAAGAACCCGGCGGATGGCAGATTCAGCGCCCAGTATTCGATGGTGGTAGGTGAGTAGAAGCGACCTTTCGTTGTCTCAATAAAACATCCGTGATTTGCAGCCTCAATCATCAGTATTTCGGAACTTGAGATGCAGACCAGACCATTGTCTGTCCGAATCGTAAACTCTTTTTCGATGGATTCATACAAAACAAGTGCGTCCTGAAGATTCAGATAAAGCCTTTCTGTCTGCAAAGGTTTTGAAAGATAACGAAATACATGAAAGCGCATTGCGTCATCTAAATATTGGTCATATGCGGTGATCACAATGATGATGCAGTGAGGGTGATCCTTCTTTATGAGATTTCCTGCTTCGATGCCGTTCATACCAGGCATCTCAATATCGAGAAAAAGCAGATCACCGCAGTTGTTTTTACTTATCAATTCGTTGCCATCTGATAATATAGATATTTCGGGAATTTCTAAATTATGATCCCGAAAATAAGCAGTGATATATGTGGACAGCTGTTTGCAAAAAATAGTGTCGTCATCACAGATCGTTATTTGCATAGAATTGTCCTCTATGAGAAAGAGAAACTGTCAACCGCCATAAGGGTCATGACGGTTGACTGAACAGCATAAAATGAAAAGTTGCTTGCCTTAAAAATCATATTTAATTGTATTTTATGGTTTTATTATAGCGTTGTCAATTTCTAAACAGATCAGCTGAGACGGTCTCCATAATATTAAGCGTGTCTGATTCCGCCTGCCCCATTACTGATACGGTATAAAGTATGTTGTCGCGAACAAAGTATATGTGACGCCCATCAAATCCTTCATAGGAGTTGTGAAGAGAAGCAACGGTTCCGACTCCTTCAATGTCTGATGTTTCTGTTTCTACAGTCTGATTGGCAAGGGGACCCTCGACGTCAACGTGGTCAGTGTCTTTTGAAAAGAGATACAGATAAAGAATAACCGGGTTGCTTCCTGCAGAATATCCCGCCTGAACTGTCATGGATTGCAGGGTTCTGTTTTCATCGCACGTCCAGAAGACTATGGAATGTGGTTCAGCACCGGGGGTAACGCCGCTGGTTCCGGTATAGTGAACTTTTGCTAACGATGCATCTTCCTCCAGGGGATTCCAGATCTGTGAGCCGATGAAGTCTTCAAGTTCCTGCCATGTATCGAAAGAACGGCTGCCGCGGCCAATGACTGTCTTAGTATGTTCGTTTTCAGCAGTCTCGGTTTCTTTCAGCTCCTGCTGGAAAACTGCGGAGGGAGAAAATGGATAGGCCGGAATCGGCAAGTGCAGCGACCAGAAATTCTCACCTTTCTGGAGCATGTCGTTTGAAATATCATTATCGCTGCTATCGGCAGTGCTGATGGAATTCTGATCAGACGGAGTGCCTTCTGGTGTTACGGTAACCGGTTGCTGATTGCTGGTCAATTCAGATTCAGATGTACTTTGCCCACATGAAACTGCTGTAAAAATAAAAGACAGCAGGAGAATAGTAAGCACTATTTTTTTCATAAAGAATTACCTCCCAAAGATAGTCATATGAATCATGCTGAAGGCTTCTCTGTAAAATCCGACTATATGCTATATGCTGCGGGTTTAAGCTTTCTCGTGGGATATCAGGGCCCACTCGCCCTCAAATGCGGTATACTTTCCGGCTTTTTTTCGTTGGAAATACCGGATTACGGAAACGATGAAGAGAACGACTTCAGCGGCAACAAAAGATAATAATCCAAAACCAATAATTGCTAATCCCATATGAGATAGAAGGGGGACTAATCGCTGAAACTGGTATTCCCGGAATGCGTTACTTGATTCAGACATCAATTTGATCCAGTCAGGAGATAGAATATACCTTAAATTTGTGAACCAGATGATGAGCGCTAATGCCAGCATTGCAACGACAGGTACCCACCAAAGCATTTTTGTCTCCCAAAGAAAAAGCTGTCTGTTGCAGCGCAGATAGTGTTTCGGTGCATCAAGAAAGTTTTGCAGATGGCCGAAGTATTCCATTCCCCTAAGAAACCCTGCTTCTCCCGGCGCGGACTCTTCTGTCAGCTGTAAGGCTTCCTCATATTTTCTCATTCGAATTCGTGAGGTATCGGAGAGAAAACTGTGCATGTCAGGGATGGCAAGCAAGTGTTCTTCCAGACGATGAAGAGCCTGAATCATGTTTTCTTCAGCGGATGCCAACTTAGGCCCAGCGGGCGGCTGTTGAAGTGCTCTTTGAGTTGCTGATGCTGTGCTTTCAGAATCATCGGAAAAGGATGGATCATTTGCGCCCGAAACTTTCCAAAGTATTCCCTGATTGATATTATGATAAGATCCCTGAAGGTAAATGTACCTGAGTGCTGATGAAGAATTATCCGGCATGAATGCTTTGTTGTAATCCAGGATGTATTGACTTCTGTACTTTGATTCAGCGTTCAGAAAGTCTTCATATAAAGCATAGAGAAGAAGGCAGGATCTTTCGTCCGAAGACAGACGGCTTTTTGCTTCAGCAATAATTGCTTCCGATTCATAAGTCAGTTGCAGAATGTGTTTTCCCTGATCCTGTGTCAGCATAACAGTACCTCCTTGAAAATACCGGACTAGAATATGGTATCATAATTGAGAATTGTCTGCTATGCAGGTGTGATAATCATTATTAAAAACATACCAGAGTTGTTATGCGGTTTATTCGATGTTATTACCCGTAGATGATGGAACAATTCCCGGAGGTAATGAACCGCCAATGGTGCAAATGCTTTCATATCCTTTTCCGCAGTTCTGGTGATTCGCAGCGCATTCATGCGCGGTTCCGTAATAAAAAGTAAAACCACATTTGCTGCAGCAGGCTTTTGTGTTCGAGTAGTAAACTGTTGCTGTACATGTTTTCGTGGTCCAGCTTCCAAAATCAAAGTAGTTATGTGTTTGAGGGCTGCCATAGAACTTATCCTTTGGGCAGATATACACGATAGAACCACGCGAACCGCCGAACATTTCACAATAGCAGGGGCTGGAAATGGAATTAATTAATTCGGCTGAAGGCACAATCATATGCTCTGTGTCAAAATAAGGTCTGTCCAGTTCCATATAATCTCTGGGATCAACGTTTTCAAATACAAAACCGTCATCTCCATGCGCTTCTGCATGAAACTCTTTTCCATAAATTGCCAAGCATGCGATGATAATAACACATGCAAGTTTGCGAGCGATCATTTTCATAATTGTTCTCCTTTCGGCGCATGTTGTAAATGTGTGTCCTGTTCTTTTGTCATGTTCCTCATAGCCGGGATTCTCGTCCGGTACTTTTGTGAAATTATTGTACATATAACAAAGTGTGTAACGCCATATCGTCAGCGCGCTTTAAAGGTTATTTCGCGCGAGAGGATCGACGATTTGTTATTTTGCTTGTGAATTTCTAATGGTGCTTTCCTAAAACAATTGCTTGCATTTTTTTCTGCGAGTGTTTATAATATTTAAGTGCGTCGAAAAATCGCGCCTATCCTTAAAACGGGAGGAGGTGTTTAAGTTATGTCTATGGTCATCGTAAAAGAGAATGAGTCCCTCGACAGCGCTCTGCGCCGCTTTAAGCGCAACTGCGCCAAGGCCGGTATCCAGCAGGAGATCCGCAAGCGGGAGCATTACGAGAAGCCGAGCGTCAAGCGCAAGAAGAAGGCCGAGGCGGCCCGCAAGCGCAAGTACAATTGATGAACGTGTTTGCTAATGGAGGGGAGATGTGAAAAGCATCTCCCTTTTTGCGCGATAAGGCCTGAGCAGGCGCGCGTGCTCGCACGCGAAGCATGCGATGGCCAACGTACATCGAGCGCGATAGCGCGAGATGTGCGCTTCGCGCGAATCGGATGGGCGGCAAAGCCTGCCCATCCGATCGTAAGTAATGAGCCATGCGCGGACGAGGAAGACCCCGCACCGCGAGCTTGCTCGCGGAGGCGGGGGCAGACGAGACCGCATACGGAGAATGCCGCGACAACGAGCGAACGCG
>JAZPYY010000097.1:0-48948 GCA_045544375.1 Shuttleworthella sp. | reverse complement strand
GCTCCGCACCCTTTAAGATGGAGGCGTCCACGGTATTGCCTTCCAGATCCTGGGCCGAAAACGTCTCAAAGATTCCCTCGGTCCGTTCGAAGTCGGTCACCACCGCCTCCGCAGAGGAAGCATCCTGAGCATTCTCGCTGCTGTCTGTGGCTTCGGGTGCTGTTTTTTCCGTGTTCTGCTCCGCGGAATCCGCTTTGGGAGCGGTGCCCTGGGACTGTGAACCGCAGCCGGCAAGCAGAACCATTGCTGCAGCCAAAAACAGGGCTGTCAGCCGCTTTTTCATTCCTGCAAAAAGGCAGCCTGTTCTGCCATAAACCATATCTGCTCTCCTTTTTATCAAAAACATCGACATCGTCTCTTCTGTCGCCCCTCAGGTCTTTCGCACAGCAAATCGACTTGACATGGTATCTGCCACGTTATCTACCGCGTTTTTTCTCTGCTTTATGGTTCTGCATCCTCAAGAAAAAAGGTCTCCAGAGGCTCGTATCCCACGGGTGCCACCAGCGTATCCCAGTCCTTGGGCAGCCGGATTTCAATGGTCACCGGATCGCCGCCGGGCAGCACCAAGAACTTGTTGCGATCGGGATCACCCGTCACCAGAAACGCGGTTTCTCCCGGGTTCATGGCAGCGATGGTTTCCATCTGATCCGCGTCCGTGACGCCCTCCATCCAAGGGGAAACCGGGGTCAGCGCCGCCTGCTCCTGGGGATCGTTTTTCAGCATCTCGTAATATTCTTCAAAGGTATAGCGCCGATACTGCTGGCTGCCGGTGTTGGCCCAGTAGTTGGCGAAAGCCCGCATGTACAGCGGCCGCCGGGCAGTCTGGATCAGCGCAGATTCCAGATCCGTTTTTTGGGGATAGGCGGCTGCCAGATCCTTCGCCACTTCTTCCGTGATCAGCACCGTCCGGTGCACCTGGGGATTGGTGTTGCCCAGTCCGTTCTGCTGCTTTTCCGTAATGTCCCAGGCCAGCAGAGTCATGATGGTTTCGGCGTCATCCGTCGCCGGCGTCACATTGTTGCCCCAGGCCAGGGCCGAAGCAGCCGTCACGGTGTTGGCGTTCAGATCGTATCCACGTTCCGTGTGATAGGGCTTCCAGCCGGCCCGCAGGCAGGCTTCCTCGTCCTCGGAAAAGGTCCAGGGCGTCAGATACCCAAAGGTGCCCATCCGGTTTTCCTTTACGTAATACCCGCCGATATTCAGCATCGCCAGCTCGATAAAACGCCCCAGAGCCTTGTTGTTTTCCTCGCTGATCATGCCCTGTCCGGCATCGATGCCCAGCTGTCGGGCCAGCGGACCGTTCAGCCACGCAAAGGGTGTCCAGCCGTGGGTGCTTTGCAGCGGACGGCGCCAGTAGCCGTTGTCAAAAGCCTGCACCAGCGCGATGCAGATGGGCATGTATTCCTTCGGAACTCCCGCCATCACGGCGTTTACCGCCACAGTGTAAACCAGACAGCGGCGATAGGCCGGGGCGTAGATGCCCAGTTCCTCTTCCGCCTCAAAAGGCGTAAATGCCAGGTATTCCTGCACCTTTTCATCCGTGGCCGGCGTCACCGGAAGACCGTCAGTCCAGCCGTTCACCAGGCAGAATTCCTGGATATCCTCATAGGTGCCATCGTAGACGATCTCGTCAAAGGGACGCTCCCCATCCGCCGCGTACTCGTCGATTTCCTCCTGGGTGATGGGCTCGGTGAGCGCTTCGATGATCTGGGGCCATACCACCTCCCGGGCATTGGTTTTCAGCTCCTCTTCCGAATGAGCGGAAAAGGCTCCAGGATACTCGGCAGTGCGCAGCACCGGCACGCCCCGGCTGGTTCCTGTGGAGTGAATCTGGGCGATAAAACCCGGGGCACCCACGGTCACCGTGGGAATGCCAATATACTCCGCCGCGATGGCCGAACCCGATTCCTTGGTGGTGCAAAGACCGCAGCCGCAGTTGCCGGAAATCACCGCATCCACCCCCAGTTCCTTTAATTTTTCCTGGAACTGGATCGTCTGGCGGCTCTGACCAAACACGGAATAGGGCCCGCCGGCGCCCACTTCATTCATGAAATAAATGGTGGCGGAGGGATAGGTCTCCTGCAGGCATTTGCGGATTTCCCGATGGGTAACGGCCGCGTTAAAACTGCCTCCCACCAGGGCGATGGTCTTCCCCTCCAGGGAATCCAGCCGTGGCGCCTGCTCAATCATTTCCACCGCGTGGTAACCCACCGGGGACACAATGCCATACACGGCCTCGCCGGCCTCGTTGACGGAAGGCACCACGCAGACGCCGTCCTCGCAGTCCTCGTCAAAGGCGTACTCGTCCTCTGAAGTCTCTGCTTCGGGCAAAACCGAAAGCAGGGCTTCCGAGACCGACGACTCGGCGGATCCTTCTGCAGCGGTGTCCGCATCCTTCGCCTCTGTCTGACCCGAAACCGAAGTTGTCAATATTTTGTTGTCGTCCGATGCAGATGCACCGGTATCCGCCTGGGGCAAACCACTGCCGCAGCCGGCAAGATTGATGAGTAATCCGATCAGTAACAGCCCTGCAAGTCCTTTGTTCATCGAGCGACGTTTCATGATCTGCGCCTCCTTGGGATGGACAAAATGCTGTCTGCTGTCATTACGCCCAGGGATCTTCTTCTGCAGGAACACGAATGTCCGACAGGCACTGGATCTCATTTAAGAACCACTGGCCGGTGGATGGCTTTTTCCGCAGTTTCACAGAACGGGGTGCATCCGCGCCGGCGCTTTGCACGTAAAGTGTGGCCCAGTTCTCGTTCTGGAAAGAATAGGGGTTGGAAGAAATGGTAATCTGCCAGGGCGCAGTCGGCGTATAGCCGTTTTCCGGCGTGGCACCCGCAAAGAAGGAACGGCATTTGTAAGCCTTGCCGTCTAAGCGGTCGTGAAGGAACTGCTTTTCCAGGTTGGAAAGATCATCGGGGCCTTTTAAGTAATCCAGCATCTCGAAGGTCGCATTTTCGTCCGCCTCAAAGCGGCACAAGGCCGCGATGGTTAAAGCTGTGGTTTTAAACGGAGAATCTAAAGATGCTTCCGGAAGGGATGTCAAAGCGGAAAGGTTCTCCGGAAGGGATGCAAACGTGAAAGATTCAGAAATGATGTTTTCCATGGTGCTTCCTCCTTTACAAGAACACAGAATGGTATTTCTTCCATTATATGGGAGGATGGAAAGCATTACAATAAAAATTGAAGGAGCGGCAGAGCCGAATCCCGCAGGCAGACTTGTCTGCCTCGCGGGTACAGAGCCCTCCGGGACTGCAAAGTACTAGCCTTCTGCTGCGCAGAAGGCAGTGCTTTGCATGCGTCGCACGTAAGCTTCGAGCTGCGCTCTTAAGCAAGTGCTCATCGCGATCGAACCTCGCGGCTGAGGCCGCGGTCACCAAGCCCACTGTCGCACACAAAGAAAAAAGCCCGTCCTGAAGGACGGGCTTTTTTCTTCGAGCGCGAGACGGGGCGCTGCACGTCCGGTGGACGTGCGCTTAGCGCCGACCGAGCCGGAGGCGAGATCCGAATCCCGCAGGCAGACTTGTCTGCCTCGCGGGTGCAGAGCCCTCTTGGGCTCTGCAAAAAAGAACAGGGCATCCGATTGGATGCCCTGCTCTTTTTTATCGAGCGCGAGACGGGACTCGAACCCGCGGCCTCGACCTTGGCAAGGTCGCGCTCCACCAACTGAGCCACTCGCGCATTGTCTGCCGTTTTCCGGCGACAAAAGATATAATAACGGAACGTCTGCAGAATGTCAAGCATTAATTTTAGTTTTTTTATTATTTTAATTATGCCCGATTCTGCAGTGCTTTTCGCCGGTGATTCCGGTTACTCTGTCAGTCCGTTGAGGTAATTGCTAAGTGCTTCCATGTTGACCGCTGTGGAAGTCACTACCTCTTCCTTGTTTTCCTGATACTTGTTGTATCCGGAGATACCGATCCAGATCACCAGCGCAATGGCGATGACGCTTCCGCAGATGGTTGCGATCTGACGATTGCGGCGTTCTTTGGCTACGGTTTTCTTACGGTTGGCTTTCGCTTCTTTCGCGCGATCGACTTTTTCCTGGCTCATGTTAAATCTCCATTTCCGCCGCTTGCTTTCCGCGACTGCTCTTCGGCTGTGGAATCTGCGGCATTTTAAACCCGCTTTGAATCTGCGGCTTATGATACTGTTTCAACCCGACATGTTGTGCCGGATATGCTTTTCACACCGGTCTATGGTACTGCATTTTGTCTCAAATTGCAAGCATACCGCGCAGTTCTCCGATAAAATACAGGGATCCGCAGGCGATCACAGGGACGGGATCTGCCTCGTCCTTTTCTTTTGCTTTCAGCCAGCTCTTCTCTGCCGCCTCCAGAGCCTCCTGCACAGATGTATAGGCCGCAGCCGGCACATGGCTGTCAGCAAACTGCGCCGCCAGATCGGAAGCCGCCAGGGTCCGCTCGGAGTCTAAGGGAGCGCAGAAAACCCGCTCTGCCACCGGCGCCAGAACCCGGACCATCTGTGGATAATCTTTTTCCGCTACAACCCCCATGAGGAAATGAAACTTCCGTCCGGGCCAGAGTGCCGTCAGGCTCTCATACAGTGCCCGGATGCCCTGGGGATTGTGACTGCCGTCGATGAGCACCGGCACGCCGTCTGCCGTGCGCATCCGCTCCATCCGACCGGGCCAGCGGGCGTCCCTTAGTCCTGCCAGAATCACTTTGTTCTGCTCTTCTGCTGGAAGATCGGAAAGCAGCTTTCGGGCTGCCAGAACCGCGTTAGCGGCATTTTCCTGCTGGTACAGACCGAACAGGCCCAGTTCCGGAAGGGATCCGTCCGCTGTCAGCTCCTGCAGCAGAGCTACCGGATCTACCACCGTCTCATAGGGGACGGATCGTTCCTTACAGCGGGTTTTCAGCACCGTAAGGGGCTCCCCATCCATCTTTGCCAGCACAGCATGGGTGCCCGGCTTGATAATCCCGGCCTTGTTTTCCGCGATTTCGGCCAGGGTATTTCCCAGGATCGCCGTGTGGTCGTACCCGATGGCAGTGATCACCGAAACCTCGGGAACCACACACACCGCATTGGTGGAATCTAAGGTTCCCCCCAGTCCGGTTTCTAAGATCACCACATCGCAGTGCTGTTCGGCGAAATACAGCAGGGCGATGGCCAGACAGCAGTCGAACATAGTCCGCTCCATGGAACAGGGCGCAGAAAGCACCTGCTCTCCAAGGCGCAGCCAAGCCGCGTCCGGAATGGTTTCGCCGTTGACCCGGATCCGCTCGTCAAAGCGCTCCAGATGGGGCGACGTAAACAAGCCGGTCCGAAGACCGGCTTTCTGCAGTATGGAATCGATAAATGCGGCTGTAGATCCCTTGCCGTTGGTTCCGGCAATGTGAACGATACGCATATCCCGTTCAGGATTGTTCAGCGCGGCCAGCAGTTCGCGGGACACGTCCCGTCCGCTGGCCCGGCCGAAACGCCGCAGATGCATGATCTGATCCGCCAAGGCATCCGCCTGTTTGCGAATGGATGTTGTTTCCGTATCTGACACTCTTTTTTCCTTATACCACCATGATGATTCCGCCGTCGCTGGCATACAGAGAGGATACGCCCCGGGTATCCAGCACGAAGATCTTTTTGAAATTGGCCACCTTGTTCAGGCGCTCCACCACCGAGGCCGCCCGCTCCGGGCAGTTGCAGTGGGATATGGCCACCACGCGCTCGCTGAAGTCCGTGGTGACTTCTTTCATGCACTCAATCATCTTGTCTAAGGCGCGGTTCATTCCCCGGCCCTGTCCCAGCTGCTGGATAGAACCGATCTCCGTGGAACCCATGACGGGCTTGATGTTTAAAGCCGTAACGATGGCCGCCTTTAAGCCGCTTAACCGTCCGTTTTTGCGCAGTGCGTCTAAGGATTCCAGCACGAAGAAGGTGTGCTGGCTTTCAATATAGGCATCCACCGTGGAAATGACTTCTTCAAAGGTCATGCCCGCTTCTTCGCACTCGGCGATTTTCATGCCGATTAAGGTCTGGCCGATGGATGCGGACTTGGAATCGAAAATATGGATCTTCGGCGCCTCGTCCCCCTTCTGCTCTGCAAAGAGTTCGGACGCTAACACCGCGCTGTTGTAGGAGCCGGAAAGCTGCGCTGAAAGGGTGACCGCATACACGTGATCATAGGGGCCTTCCATGGACTGCATGTACAGATCCGGCGAAGGGCAGGCCGATTTCGGTCCGGTGGGGCTGGCCGCGACCCGGGCTAGAAAATCCGCCTGATCAAAGGTTTCATCATCAATGATTTCTGCGCCGTCCACCTGCAGTGTCAGAGGAACCGATACAAAATGACCGCTGGCCTTCATTTCCTCTGTCAGTTCTCCGCAGCTGTCAATCAGAATTCGATACATGGCACTCTCCGTTTCCGATCCGCTAAAACATAAATCAACCTGCCGCCGGTTTTCTGTGCTGATTCATTCAGGAAAGCCGGCAGTGGATATGGTTCTTCGAATTTTGTCACGTAGTTTTTAAAACCACGTTTTTGTACCTATTATCATACATGAATTCCATGTATTTGTAAAGATAAAACACAATGAGCGCACGGTTTCCCGTGCGCTCGCTGATTGCAGAAGTCTGTGAATGATTAGTCGGTAACCTTCGTTACGTTGATGGCCTGCGGTCCCTTATCGGTCTGGGTGATCTCGAAATTTACCACCGCGCCTTCTTCAAGGGTCTTGTATCCATCCATACTGATACCTCTATAATGAACGAAGATGTCTTTACCGGCTTCGTCGGTAATAAAGCCATAACCCTTCTGGTTATTAAACCATTTCACTTTTCCTGTACTCATAACAAATACCTCTCTCCTTCCATACTGGAAACCTACCTTTGAAATATAGCACAGACCTCAAAATTTGTAAAGAATGTCTTTTTTGTCTGAAAAAAGATATATGAACTTCAAATCCTTTAATTCTCTAGTACAATGATACGCGAAGTAAAGTTTCTGTTAAATTATTATCAATATATTGTCAAAAAAATATCAGAATATTTATATGAATCCTTTTTTTCGTTCAGAATCCCTTCTTTGGATCCCTTAAACTTCCTGAAAATCGATTCCCTTTCCGATGAAAAACTTCCGCACCCAGGCATCCCAGGTCTGCTCAATGGTTTTGTCCATACGAAACACCCGCAGACTGGTTCCCGTGGTGACCATCAGCTGCCCGCCCCGGAAGCGGATGTTGATGCAAAGCATCTGCACGTCTGCGACGTTGATGTCTTCCAGACCGGCGATGGCCTTCTGCCGCAGTTTTTCCTGGGGCACGGAAAGCACCATGCGCATGGACGCCGGGGTCGCCTGTCCCTTTACCAGAGACAGACAGTAGGGGCGCACAGAGGCGTAGGATACGTACTCTTCCGCCGCCGCTGCTTCAGTATTCTGTTCCGCAGATCCGGACCGATCTGCGGTTTCTTCATTTTCGTCCTTTCGACGGCCGTCCACCAGAAAGCCGGCGTCCTGGCGGATGTAGGATTCCACCAGAGAGAACTCGTCGAATGTATCCAGCACCAGCAGATGACTCATAAAAGCCTTCACCTGCGTCATATGCAGTGCAAGCATATTTCCTCCACCGTTTTCGTTTTAGCCCATACGGGAAATCACGTCTCCCACCACACCGGTTCCGTCCGACAGCATGCGGGCGACCCGGGAAATGGTGGCCGTGCTGGCGTTGGTCTCGTTCTGAATATCCAGATATGTGCGGCCTTCCGTCAGCATCTGGGCCACATGAAACCGCTGCTCGATGGCCAGCAGTTCGTTGTCGGAACAGATATCCTTAAAAAACGCAAAGCTTTCTTTTGCATCCTTCAGCGTAAGAATGGCGCTGTAAATCCCCATCTGATGTGATCTTTTTTCTCTTCTTGGCATAATCTCCCCCTTTAAGCGTGTGTCTTTAACGCTTTACACTTTTAAAGTTAAAAGTATCCTACCAGATTCCGATCAAAAAGAAAAGGGCGATCCCGAAAGATCGCCCTTAAGATGATTGTATGATACGCCATTCGTCACAGCGGGGTTATCCTCCCATGAACGGCAGTCCGCCCCGCAGCGGCTGCTTTACAGCGCGGCGTTGATGGCGGCGATGATCCCCTCGATCTGATCGACCTTCACCTGGTCGGAGAAGGAAAGGAGGGAACGAAGAGGCATAGCCTGTCCTGTCACTTCCGCGGCCTCGGAAGACATGGCGGCGTCTTCATCGTCTCCGGCGTTGGCAGAAATGTCCTCCGACATTCCGCCCATGATCTGGCCTAAAATCTGAGCGCCCACCGGGTTCTTCATCAGATCGCCCATGGCCGAATTGATGGTAAAGTGAGGCTTGGGCGCGTTGGTGGCGGTAACGGCGATGGTCTGCTCTAAAACCATGGTGTCCGCATCCGTACCGATCTGGATCTTATAGTTTCCGGTGGCTGCCAACCAGTCGTGGATTTCGGTGTTCCAATAGGCAAAAGCCCGCTTGTCCAGGGTGATGGTCACGTCTTTCGCCTCACCGGGGGCCAGTTCCACCTTTGCAAAGCCGCGCAGTTCCCGGGCCGCGCGGACGACTTCATCCGCCACGTCCGCAGCCACGTACAGCTGAACAAGCGCTTTGCCGGCCACGGTGCCGGTATTCTTTACGCAAACCGTTACGTCCACGTTTTCGGTGTCTTCCATGGCTTCCTTCGATACCCGCAGATTGCTGTACTCGAAGTCGGTGTAGGACAGGCCGTAACCGAAGGGGAACAGCACCGGCATCTTTTTGGTGGTGTAGTAACGGTAACCCACCATGATACCTTCGCGGTACACCACGTCATGACGTTCCACGCCATAATAGGGGTAAGTGGGGGTGTCTTCGATGCACAGCGGGAAGGTCTCCGGCAGATGTCCGCAGGGATTGGCTTCGCCTAAAAGCAGCGCTGCTGCAGCTTCGCCCACGGCTTCGCCGCCCAGGTACATTTCCAGAACGCCGGCAACTTTAGAAAGCCAGGGCATCACCACCGGAGCGCCATTGTGCAGTACCACCACGGTCTTCGGATTGGCCGCTGCCACGGCTTCAATCAGCGCATTCTGCTGCGCGGGCATATTCAGATGCTTGCGGTCGTAGCCTTCGGATTCGAAGGAGTCCGGCAGGCCGGCGAAGATCACCACCACGTCCGCATCCCTGGCCGCAGCCACAGCTTCTTCGCAGAGGGTTCCCTGATCGTCATTGTCCGTGTAGCCTTCCACCCAGGAAAAGCCTTCCCTGCCCTCCAGCACGCTCCAGGCGCCGGTGACTTTGTAGGGATTTAAATGGGAACTGCCGCCGCCCTGATAGCGCGGTTTCTTCGCGTATCTGCCGATGACCAGAACCTTCTGTCCCGCAGCCAGGGGCAGCACGCCGTCGTTCTTTAACAGCACTGCGGATTCCTGGGCGGCAGCCTTGGCCACCGCGTGGCCGGCTTCATAGTCATATTCGAAGCCTTCCACGTGATTTTCCGTGTATTCCACGTACTTGTTGATGACGTTGACGCAGGCTTCATCTAATTTTTCTTCCGTGACACGGCCGTCTTTCACCGCTTCGATGATGCGGCGAACGTTTTCCGGGCTCGGACCGGGCATGGCCACGTCCAGGCCGGCGTTTAAGGAATCCACCGGATCGTCGCAGGCGCCCCAGTCGGTCATGACATAGCCGTCAAATCCCCACTCGCCCCGCAGCACGTCGGTTAAGAATTCTTTATTCTCAGAGGCATAGGTGCCGTTGATCTTGTTGTAGGAATTCATCACCGTCCAAGGCTTGGAATCTCTGACCATGCACTCGAAGGACGCCAGATAGATTTCCCGCAGGGTCCGCTCGTCCACCACAGAGTTGCTGGTCATGCGGAAATGCTCCTGGTTGTTGGCCAGATAGTGCTTCGGGCTGGTGCCCACGTGATTGGCCTGAATGCCCTTGACACTGCCGGTGCCCATCTTGGTGGACAGCAGCGGATCTTCGGAATAATACTCAAAGTTGCGGCCGCACAGCGGAGAACGCTTGATGTTCATGGCCGGTCCTAAGATGACGGACACGTCTTCTGCCTGGCAGATCTTGCCCAGCTGATCGCCGATGCACTGGGCCACAGACGGATCAAAGGATGCAGCCTGGGCGCAGCCCGCCGGGAAAGCGATGGACATGACGGAGGCGTTTAAGCCCAGCATATCGGCTTCGCCTACCTGCTTGCGCAGACCGTGAGGGCCGTCGGTTACCATGATGGGACGGATGCCCAGACGGGGAACACCCCGCATCTGCCAGAAGTTTTCTCCGGCACAGATGCTTGCCTTCTCTTCCAGCGTCATCTGTGCTACCAATTCTTTTGCTTTTTCGCTCATAAAGACCCCTTTCTGCCTTGTCAGAGTAGATAAGTAACATTCCCTCCGAAGATGCATCACATAATGATACAATCCTAATTATCATAGCAGAAAGGGGTCTTTCCTGTTATTAATATTTATCTATTTTTATAAATATTAGAACCCTAGTTTTTCCTCAAAGAACAGCCGTGCACTGCGCAGGCTTTCCGTGATGTCTTCTCCTTGCTCGACGGCAAATTCCACGGTGAGGTTTCCTTCATATCCGGAGGATTTTATCTCCGAAAGAAGGACGTCAAAATCCACCACGCCCCTGCCGGAGGGTGCGGTTTCGTAATAGGTGCCGTCCAGTGCCCGGTCCGGCCGGCGGTCCAGGCTCTTGGCCACCCGCATGTCCTTCAGATGAATATGGCTGATCTGATCCTGAAAGGTTTTAAAATAGGTCACCGGATCTTCGCCCACCAGCAGCATGTTTCCGCTGTCGTACACCATATCCATGCCCGGGATGAGTCCCATGACCTCCGTCAGATCTTCGGTGCTGCACAGGTGCAGATCCAGCTGGGGCGTGTCCTCGATCACGGGAATCAGTCCCTGTTCTCTGGCATAGGCCGCCACCGGCGCCATCCGCCGCACCATGGCGTCCTGCACCTGTTCTCTGGTGAAGCCGGACATATCCTCCCGCAGCTGGGGAATCAGCATGATCACCTTTGTTCCCAGCTTTACCGCATTGTCCACCCCCTGCTTTCCGCCGGCGATGATCTGCGCGTCGTGCTCTTCGCCCTGCTTCGCAAACTGATCTCCGTACATCAGGCTGCTGACCTGAAGGCCACGTTTATCCAGCTGTTCCTTTACGTAGTCCACGCCCAGGATCTGCACTTCCATGCCCAGCACATCCACCTGGGTGTAGCCGGCAGCGCGGATCATATCAAGCATTTCCTCGTAGTTTTCCCGCAGTTCCTCCATGTCTTTTAGAATCATGAAACGATAGAAAATCATAAAGAACAGGTTTAAGGTCATCAGGCTTAATTTCATCGATCCACCTCCAGATTCAGCCAGGCACACTCTTCGTCGGTCAGGGCAATATCCAGTGCTTTCATGTTTTCCTGCATACGGCTGCCCTTTGTGGTTGCAACGATGGTAAACAGATTCAGCCCCTGTTCAAACATCCAGGCCAGAGCGATCTGAGCCACGGTGGCGCCCTTCTGGGCAGCCAGTTCCTCACACCGCTTCAGGCGTTCGAAGTTCTCATCACTGACATAACCGGCCCGGGCAGGTGCATCCATGGAGGCTTCCAGCTCGGCGCGCTGGGCACTGGTGAAACGGCCGGACAGCATTCCCCGGCCCAGACTGGAATAGGAAATCACCGGCATCTGGGTTTCGCGGTACCAGGCCCGGTCGGCTTCCTTGGCCGCTCCGGTGATGGAGACACAGTTTCCGCCCCAGGGATCCGCCACCTGTTCCGCCAGTCCGAAATGAGGGGAGGACACCGTAAAGGGAATCAAGCCGTGTTCCTTTGCATAGGCGTTGGCCTGGCGGATGCGCTCTGTGCTCCAGTTGGATGCGCCAAAGGCACCGATCTTTCCTTCCTGATGCAGACGGTTGAAAATTTCCACCGACTCTCCTGCGGGAATGGACTCATCGTCCCGGTGCAGCAGGTAGATGTCGATGTAATCCGTCTGAAGATACCGAAGAGACCGCTCCAGATCCTTGCGGATATCCGTCTCGTTCACCCGGGGCCGGCCGAAGGGACTGGGATGTCCGCATTTGGACAGAATCACCAGTTCATTGCGGTTGCCCCGCAGTTTCATCCAGTCTCCCAGCACTTTTTCCGACGCCGTATAGGCCCGGGCAGTGTCGAAGGTCTGAATGCCGGCGGCATACACGTCATCCAGCAGCTGGGCGCTGTCTTCTCCCATGGTCATCTGCCGGGTCTGGGTCCCGAAAAACATGCGTGAAACCGGTTTGTCTACGTATTCTATGTTTGTATATAAGTCCATGTTCGGGTCCTTTCTTTCGCAGCACGTCGTCGCTGCCAACCTTTTGCAGGTTTCAGCGTTTTATCAGTACAGGCGGCGGATCCATGGAAACGCCGCCTGCGTCGGAATCAGCAAACCGTTAGTTACCCAGTGCCCGGTTGATGTTATCGGTATAGGTTTCCGGATGGAGTTCTTCCAGCCCTTTGCAGAAGGCCTCCCACTCAGCGTCGTCGGAAATGTCTCTGCGGCCGGCGACAAAATCCGCCACGTTCACATCCATATAGGTCTTCACCGCGTTGTAGACCACGCCGTTTTCGGAGGCTTCCTCCGCCGTCAGCTGGGCCGTGACCGTACCGTCGATATAACCGGTCACAGGATAGAGCTTCCACATTTCCAGACTGTGATTCACCGCACCGCTGTAGCCCCGGTCGATGTTCTGGATACCCTGGCCCATGACCCGCAGCAGCACCGCAGCCTCTTCCAGGCCTTCGTGGGTTTCCTGTACCTTGCTTAAGTGATAGCGGATCACGTCGTTGCCGTCTTCATCGGTTTCAATGGTGTAGGCGCCGTTCTCCAGACCGTTGGCGTTGTAGAATTCATCCTGCAGTTCGGCCTGCTGCACGTCGGAAAATCCGCGGGTGCGCATGAGGCCGCCCTCATAGGTATACAGGGAATCCACGGCGGTTAAAAAGGCCGGAATGGAGGCCGGATCCGTTTTCGTCGTCACGATAAAGGAGGCGTTGATCACCGCATTGGCGTAATAGCAGAAGGGATCCTTTCCCTGGCATTCCTTGGAACCATACACATCGTTGATGGGCTGGGGAGCACCCATGAACATGGCGTTGGCTCTGCAGGGATCGGATTCATCCGCGATGGAAGAACCCAGCAGCGCCATCTGTCCGCAGCAGGCGCCCACCCGTCCGCTGTAGGTGTCGGCGTTGTCGATGTTAAAGAACATGTCGCCGGTGCGTTCGTCGAAGGCCGGATCAATCCAACCCTGCTTGTACCAGTTGCTGACACACTCCAGATAGGCGCGGAAGCCGTCGGAGGTACCGCCGAATTTGGCCTTGCCGTCTTTGTCGATGTACCAGGCCGAGGATGCGCCAAAGCCGGAAATGAAGTCGCCGGTCAGCATGTAACCCGGGTAAAACAGGGACATGACAAATCCTTCTTCAATTCCCAGTTCTTCCCGGGCCTGGGCCAGAATGGGCAGCATCCATTCCCAGTCAGAGATGTAAATGGGATCCGTATTTCCGGAGGGGAACACAATGTCATCTTCCCACTCGGTATGATCTTCATTCCAGCCGCCGGTGAAGGCTTCCCCGGTTTCGGGATTTTTGCCGTACTTTAAGATCCAGTCCCGGCGGTACTGATAGCCGCACCACATGTCCGTGGACACGTTGTCGATGGAGTACAGCTGCAGGAAGCGGCGTTCGCCCTCCACATCATTGGTCACCTTTCTGTAGGCCTCCTTCGACTCCACCAAGGCCAGATAGTTGGGCATGTACTTTTCCACGTATTCCGTCAGATCCGTGACCACGCCTTCTTCATAGAGCTCGGCCACGCTGGTGCTGGAATAGGCCATGGCCATGATATTGGGGTAGTCGCCGGTGGCAATCAGGGTGTTGACATAATCCTTCTCGCCGCCCGCTGGAGGAACGGAAAAGTCCACGTTGATCTTGCTGGGCACGCCGTCCACGTCCCAGATCTGGCTCATCCAGTACCGGGCCACCGGGTTTTCCTCATATTCGTCGTAATAGGCCGCGTCCACGGATTTGTCGATCATGAAGGTGTAGTCATACTCCACCGGATCCACCTCCGGCGCGCTTTCCGCCGTTTCCTGGGATGCATCCGTTTCGGCTTCACTCTCGGCCGGTTCCGCTTCTGTTTCGGTTTCAGCGGTTTCCGTTTCCGCCGAAGGCTGTGCTTCCTGGGAAGCATTGTTATCTGCCTTCTGTCCGCCGCAGCCGGCAAACATGGATCCGGCAAGGGCGGCCGCCAGAAGCAGTGCCAGCCATTTTCTCTGTGTCTGTTTCATAGGTCCCTCCATCTGATAAAACTGTCCTGCAGATATTTTAGAATCATTGTTTCCAAACACTTTACCAAAACAATGATTCAAAACGGTTTTCCCGGAAGCTGTACGGCATGTTCCGGAATCATTATTTCTATTTTATCTTGACAGAATAGACCAGAATCGATATTAATTAATGTAAATCGATGGGTTTTAATCTATTTTAAAACAGAAAATGGAGATGGATATGTCTGCTGCTGACACATTGCCCTTAATCCAGCATCAGGAACTCTCTGATCGCCTGGCTCAGGCTCCAGTTCATCTGACTCTTTCTGAAGATGAGAAGCTGAGTCTGATTTCTTTTCAGACTCTGCTGCAGGTTCCCATGACTCTGTATGAAAAGGAACAGCTGGTGTGGAACATCTCTGGCCAGCCCCTTCCGGGTGCGGATCCGGCTTTTATGCTTTTATCCCCCTATGACCGGCAACTTCCGGCTGATCTGCTCTGTGCAGAAACCGAAATCCGCGGGGAATGCAACATCGCCATGATGCGTCTTCCGAAGCACGGATATACCCTGTATCTCGGCCCAAACGTGCTCTATGCCGCCACTGCTGAAAATCTGCGTCAGTTCAGCGAGCTGCTGGGGCTTTCTGCGGATGCGCTGTTTCGTATCATTGTCTGGCTTTCCCGTTTTGATACCTTAAAAAACATCCAGTTTAACGTGGGGCTTTCACTGCTTTGCTCCAGGATAAACGGATCCTATCCAGGTTCCTATTCCATCCGGAATCTTATGCCGGCATCCGCACAGCCTTCCAGGCCGCCGGAACCTGCGGCAGCTGCGCCCTATTCTTCCTCGCACCGTCTGGAAAATGCCCTGGAACAGGCAGTATCGGAAGGCCGCCCGGAGCTGGTTATGGAAGCTGTCCGACCGCTGAAAACATCTTTTACCACCCATACTCTCTACACCCGGAATCGCAGACAGGAACTGCAGATTCTTTATATTTCCATGGTAACACTGCTGTCGCGCATGGCAATCCGCGGGGGCCTGTCCTATGATTACGCCACAGCTTTGGCGTCCCGCTACTATGCCATGCTTCCGGAAATCCATTTCAGTGATATGAGCGATCTTCTTCTTCGCATCGCTACCCATTTTGCGACGGAGGTGCAGCAGGTACAGGAACTTTCCCGGCAGGACGCCGTGGTGCTTCGGATCATGCAATGGACCGGACAGCACATCAGTGAGCCCTGCCGTCTTTGTGACGCCGCGAAAGACCTGCAGGTCAGCGTGCCCTATCTTTCAAGCCGCTTTTCGAAAATGACAGGTATGACCTATTCGGTCTGGCGCACAAAAGAAAAAAACAGAATCGCCCGGCACTTTCTTGAAAGTACGGACGATTCTGTGGCATCCATTGCTGAACGATTGGGTTACGGTTCACAGGACAGTTTTCAGCGGGCGTTTCTGCGCGACACCGGAGAAAACCCTGCTGCGTACCGCAGACGGCTTCGTGCGGGACACTAAGCGAAAGGCGATCTGCATCACGGCAGCGGCTGCGGACAGCACTCCGGCTGCAATAAAGTAAACCGCAAGCAGCCGGCTGGTGGTTCCGTAGATTTCCAGTACACCGGCGAAGATGCATCCTAAGAGCAAGGCCAGCACCGCGGATTTCCAGACGGAAAGAGCCGGCAGTGAGATCCGTTTTGTCCAGTCATCGTGGCCGGATCGCACTGCCCAGATGCAGGGAATGCTTACCCCCAGCAGCGGAATGAGAAAGGCCAGCATCATGGGCATGGAATAAACGCCATGGCTGAACATCTCGTAAATGATGGAAAAAACGCCTGTAAAAGCTGAGATGCAAAGCCAGATCAGGCCGGTTTTCATTAAAGTTCGTCTCATGGATTCTCTCCTTTTCAATCTCGGTTTAGTAAGCGATGTAGATAATATCGCTCACAGCGCGTTCTTTGATGGATCGGCCGGAGGTGGGATTGTTCACCAGCTCGCCTTCATACACCATGGTGGATGATCCGCCGCCGTCCAGATTGTAGGCTGTGACGCAGCCTAAGGACTGCATGAATTCAGCCAGTTCGTACAGGGACAGGCCTTCGCTCTCATCCGTGCGTCCGTCGGAAACCACCATCACCAGACTGCCGTCCGAAAGCACGCCGATGGCTGTGCGCGGATTGTCGGCCATGGCCTTGTCCACTTCATCGTTGGTGTCTACGGAGATTTCGCCGTCCACGATCAGCGCCGGGCCAAAACAAAGCACCTGCTGGGCACCGCTTTCAAGCAGCTCTTCCGCTGAAATCTCTCCTTCCGTAATGATCTCAAAAGTGCTATCTGCATAGATCACCAGATCCTCCTGATCCAAGGAGCGCATGGTGCTGCGGTAAAGCACCCCGTTTCGAATCACGTAGCCGGACTCCTGGGCGCCGTAGTAGTCGCCGTTGATGGCAAGAATGGCATCCACAGAAGCTGCGGTCTCGGAGGTCTTGGCCTTCACGTTGCGCCCGTAGGCATTCTGGGCAAAGGCAGTTTTCAGCGCGTCCGCGGAAGCCAGTTCGATGGCGGCCACATAAACGGTGGTGTCGTCGAGGCGATACTCTTCCAGCGAGATGGAGGATGTTGTCGCATCGGACTGGGTGGTGGCGATATCCTCATCTGCCTGGGTGGAGGCGGTGGCTTCGTCGGTCTGGGCAGAGGCGGTATCCTCATCTGTCTGAGTGGAGGTGGTGGCTTCGTCCGCCTGGGTGGAAGGCACCGTCACAGTGGTGACCGTGTTTACTGCATTCTGGGAAGTGCTGTCATCCACGACTGCATAAACCGTGGAAATCAGAAACGTATCTGCCATGGCATATACGGAAAACATCAAAAGTGCTGCAGTGGATAAAATGGTCCACCATTTCGGAAAATGTTTCATGTCATACCTCTTTTCTGCGGCGGTGAATGGGAGCCTGGTAAATCATCCGGTTCGGCTGTGACTGCATTCCATTCCGCCGGTTTCTGCTGTCATCTCACGCTGCGGTTCCCCGATGGGCCGGAAATAAGATCAGATCCGCATCACTTTGCTTTTCCCTTTTCCCGGAGGCAAATACCGCCGTCCGCTGGATCACAAAGTTGATGACAAACAGGATGCCTTCGGTCAGCAGTTTCGCGATCATCGCATTCATTCCGAATACGCCCGTCAGAAGTGCAATGATTCCCGTATTCGCCACCAGCACCGTTCCGGCCAGGGCCGCGTAACGGATCGCCGCCAGACGGACATCTGTGCGGCTTTCAAAGACCAGCCGCCGGTTGATGGTGAAATTCAGCACCGCGCTGACCGCCCGGGCGGTGACATTCGCAATCACCAGCGCCGCGGAAAGGGGATAGGATGCCAGCAAAGCCAGAAGCGCGGTGTAAATCGAGTAATCTGCCAGGAATGACACGAAGGATGCCGCCGAGAATTTTAGAATCTCTTTATAAATACGGGCGGAATCCTTTACTGTATTAAAATGAGACGAGGCGTTGTTGTTCAGATAGACAGTTTCAATGGGCACCTCCGTGATCGGCACCTGCTGCTTCGCCGCTGCCATCAGCACGTTCATCTCATATTCATAGCGTTCCCCCGGAATCTTTTTCATCCCGGGAATCCGCCAGACGCCAAAGCCGCGAAGGCCGGTCTGGGTATCCGAAACGCTTTGTCCGCTGAACACGGAGTAGACAACTCGGGTGATCCCGTTGCCCAGGCGGCTTCGAAGGGGCACCTTGCCCGTAAACTTCCGGCAGCCTAAGACCAGCGCATCAGGATTCTGCCAGACCGCCTCTGCTACCCGGTTTGCGTCGGCTACGGTGTGCTGTCCGTCGGCATCCACGGTGACCACCACGTCCCGGGACATGTACCGCTGCCAGATGTAGTCCATGCCGGTTTTCAGGGCCGCACCCTTGCCCCGGTTGCGAAGGTGATGAAGTACGTGGGCATACTGGCCGGCTTCGGCAAAAATGTCGGCGCACATGGCAGAACTGCCGTCGTCCACAACCACGCAGGCGTAATTCTGTTCTTTCAGTTCCTTTAAAAGCTGAATCAGTTTCTCATCCGGTTCATAAGCCGGGATTAAAGCGATTTTGCGTTCCATATCACAGCTCCTTTCCTGAATTCTGTGTATATTTCATTTCCTGTTTTTTTCCTGCTTATTGCTTGTGTTTTTCTCTTTGATGAAGACAGGATAACGAATGAACCTAAAAACCAGCTTAAACCCTTTGTGTTCATTTTGTGAAAAAGGGAGTCAAAAGTGCCTGGCACTTTTGACTCCCTCGCTCTTGGTATGAATCTTTCTTATTTACTTCACATACAGTGTCACTTCGCCGGTTAATCCGGAGGGTGAATCCACCTTGGATGCATCTTTTCCGATCAGCATGGCCATGGGATTCGGCACGGTGGACATTTCCCGCTCTAAGGTGGTGGCTACCTCGATGGCGATTTCGTTTACGCCGTCTTTGACTGCCGATGACAGATCAAACCGGTAGGTGGGCACGTCCTGGATGCCTAAGCTCTGTCCGTTGACGAACACTTCCACGCCTTCCGCCGCATCCGAGATTTCCAGCAGGTAGGTTCCGCCGGCCTTGCCTTCGAAGGTGTTTTCATAGCGGGCAATTCCGGACCAGATGGGATCGTCCTCTTCCACGTGGTTGGGAAGGGTTACCTCCTTCTGCTCGCCAAAGGCCGGATAGTCCACGGCGTTGCTTAAGCTGCGCTTCCAGCTGTCGCCAAAGGCCGCTTCCGCCGCGCCTGCCTTCTTTTCTTCGAAGGAGGGGACCAGGGCCGGCACTTCGCCATCAAAGATCAGCAGATAGCTCTGCCAGGGTTCGAAGCAGACCGACAGCTTTTCGCCGTCATAATCCGCAGCGTGAACCTGGTTGTTCCAGGCATCGTACCAGTAAGCCTTGCGGCTGTCGCCAAGCACAATCTCGCCCTTGTAGGGAAGAGTGCCTTCGTTGACAAACATGAAGACCGCGCTGCCGTCCGCATGCTCATAATGATAGTAACGCACAAAACTGTCTTCCGGCTGGATGACGATTTCGTAGGCATCCTGCTTCCACAGCACGCCGTTTAAGTCGTCCAGATCCACGACGAAGCAGGCTTCCTTGACCGCTTCGATCATCTCAGCCACGTCGTCCCCTGCCTTCGCATCCATGATACCGGAGGGAGCGCAGCTGATAAAGTAGACTTCCACACCTGCATCCACCAGTTTCGGGATGTACAGGGCCACATCCCGGCGGATGTACGGGGTCTCGGGAATGACCAGAGCTTTGTAGTGCTGGGTGTTCACCGCGAACTGCCTGTCCTCGATCCGGGTATTGAAGGCTTCCGGATCTGCGAAGACGTCGCTGGGAACAATGTCGAATTCGATCTGGTTTTCGGTCAGCACCCGGGTGACGGCATGATCTTCCATGGCGTCATCACCGCCGGTCCACTTGCCTTCGGCGGAATACAGCACCGCCACCGGCGCGATGTGGCAGCCGTCGTTTAAGAGTTCCAGCACCCGGTTGGTGTACTTCATCAGAGCACCGAAAGCGCGGTACTGGGGATTGTGTCCGTGGGCGTAGAAATGGGGCGGGCAGTCGCTGTCCGGGAAATCCTTCGGCGAGAACGCATGGGGCACGAAATGGTTCACACCGCGCACCATGAAGTGGTCCACCAGATATTTCATCTCGCGGACGCCTTCACCCCAGCCGTAGGCGCCGAAAATCTCGCACATGGAATTGCCCTTCTTTAAGGGCTCAATGGCCGCTGCGGAAGAAGCCAGATGTCCCATCATGAAATGATAGAACTCGCCGTTGCGGGCCTGGAAAACGCCGTTGTTGAAGGTGATGTTTTCGCCCTGGGGATAAACCTGGCCGCCGATATCGTCGATGCCGGCCCAGCTCTGGCCGCCCAGACCGCGGAAATAGTGACCTAAGGAGGATCCGGTGTGTTCGTGCTGGTCGTTGTCTTCGATCAGATGGCCGATGTAATCCACGCCATGGGAACGGCACCAGTCGCCCAGCTGGAAGGAGAAGTTCTTCTTCACCAGCTCGGTGAGCGCGTCCATGTAGCCGAACCGGGCACGGGCCACTGCATCCGCATCGCCCTCTTCAAACAGAAGGTACAGCTTCTTGGTGTAGTCCGCACCCCAGCGCTCTGCCAAGGCCGCTGCCAGCTCGTCGCTCCAGGGATAGTCGCTTTCCGGATTGCCGATATAGTTGATCAGGTCATACATGTGACCGTTGCCCAGTTCCGGCTCGTCGGAGAAGAAACCGGCAATGGTCTTGCCGAAATCATCCTTGTAATGCTCCCAGTGAGGCTCGTACACCGCATCCAGCAGGATCCGCACGGAAGCGGCGCTGGTCATGTTGATGTAGTGGGTGTGATAGCCGTAATTGCGGGACAGATAGATGCAGTACACATCCGCGTCCGCAGTCGCCGTCCAGGAAAGACCGCTTTCGGAAACAGCATCCTTTAAGGGCGTGATGGCGCCATCGGCCGCCACCGCGTACACATCCAGCAGCACGTCGTCGTCAAACACCCGGGGTTCCTTCTCGGCCGTAAACTGCTCGATCTGGGTCTTGGGGCGTTCCGGCGCCTTTTTCACCTGTTCGGCGGAAAGGGTAAAGGTCTCGCCGGCTTTCACGGAAGCCTTGGTGTGCAGCACGCTCTGACGGCACATCTCATCCGGATAATTGTCCACGGCGCCGTTGGCGAAGCCGGTGGGGAAATGGCTGTCGTCTAAGATCCACACCTTCATGCCGCGCTTGCGGGCCTCATCTAAGATGATGTCCATGTCATGCCACCACCCGGGGCCGGCAAAATCCGGATGGGGACGGCTCTCCACGCAGACCGCGCCGATGTTTGCATTCTGGATCACTTCCATGTACTTGCGAAGCACCTCTTCGGTCTCGCCGTGCTGCCAGAAAAAGGGAAGCAGGTAGTTGCCGCCATTGTCCTGGAGCAGTTTTGTAATTTTCTCGCTCATAATATTTTCATTTCCTCTTTTGACTTATTTCGTGATGCAGAAAATGGTGACGCTTTCCTTTTCCGCCGTGAAGCTTAAGGTGTCGGTCACGTCGACATCTTCCCATACCAGCTGGGAGGCGTCGCGGATCTCGGCCAGCTGCTGGCCGGTGGGATAGGTGGGCTTGCCCTGGGCTTCCCAGCAGCCAAGGGGATTGGTGTGCTTGCTGTCGATGACGGCCTTCTGGATACGGCGGGCGCCGCCTTCTAAGGTGATGGTCATCTCTTCGTCCTTGATGTCACGCTCTTCGATGTCGTGATTGTAGGCGAACACCATGACCTGGGATTCATCTGCCAAGGCGATGACTTCGGCGGTGCGATTGGCTTCGATAGCGGTCACATCTAAGCGGCAGTCGCCGGCGGCGTGCAGAGCCTGGAACAGGCGGTAAGCCGGCTTCGGAATGCCATAGACGTTGACTAAGCCAAATTCGTTGTTGAAGGGCAGTCCATGCAGGCCCATCTCCTCGAAGATATCGGAAATGCACCAGTAGGAATAGCCTTCCACCAGGCCTTCGTTGTAGGCTAAGGTGGCGATGACGCCGGCGGCCGCGTAGCTGGTGTCATAATGGCCGGCATTCCACTCGGTGTAGTAAAGAGGATAATCGCCGGCTTCTTCCTTGGCCTTCTTCGTCAGCTGGAACAGGATGTCGCGGGGATTCTTATTCTCGCGATTGAAGAATGACTTCATCACTTCCTGCAGTTCTTCCGGCGTCATTTTTGCAAATTTCTCCGGATCCATGCCGTCTCCCTTAAATCCCGGGCCGTTCATACCGGCCTTTGACAGGGGATCGTCGCTGGGATAATGATGGGTCGAGATAAAATCGTAGGGAACGCCGTTGGTCTCGCAGAAGTTGCGGAACTCCGGAATCCACTCGTTGTTGGAGGTGGCCGGTCCGCCCACCTTTAAGGCCGGATCCACTGCCTTGATGGCCGTGGCAGCCAGTTCGTAAAGATGGAAATAATCTTCCTGAGTGCCGTCGAAGAAGAAGCGCAGGTTGGGCTCGTTCCAGATTTCAAAGAACCAGGTGCGGACTTCCTTGACGCCGTAGCGCTCTTCCAGATGCTTCGTCAGTTCAAAGACCAGGTTGTACCAGTCTTCGTCGTTCTTCGCCGGAGACGAGAAGCCCTTGTAATGGAAGGTGGTCTGAGGCGTGGAAGCGTAATATTCCGGCATAAAGCCCAGCTCCAGGAAGGGCTTCATACCCGCATCCAGCAGAAAGTCAAAGATCCGGTCAATGTTAAAGAACGAAATCTGGGGCTGGCTTCCCGGAAGCATCGGCGCAATGACCACGCTCATGTCATCATCTAAAAGGCCATGGAAACGGACATATTTAAAGCCGATGTCCTTGTGGGCCTTGCGCAGCTGCTCCTGCACGTCGGCACGAAGAAGTGTCGCAGCGTGGCAGGAACCCACACAGAGTTCCCAGTAATGGGGATAGGGACGGCCCTCGCCGTTCAGGTTGATCTGGTATTTTGCAGCCATCATGTTCTCCTTTCGAAATACTCTTGTCAGGTGCCTGTTTCAGCGAACAGAGCATGCTGCCTGGCCATAAACAAACAGTTGAGCAGGCAGGAATTGACTACGATACCCTACTAGTATAGCAATTCCTGCCTGCTCTTTCTTCTCACGAACAGTGCTTTTTTATTAAATTTTTGTTCTACCCATCGATGATTTATCCGTTACGGTGAATTGGGTGATTTGGAAATCTTCGTTCTGGTTTGCAAGGATTTATCCGTTATCCCCATTCCTTCGCGAAGCATTTCTTCCCGGCCGGCGTCATTAATCATTCATGGTTTTCGCCCGGTGAATCCACTTTCCGCTCTTTAACCGGAAGGTAAGCCACACGGCTTTAATCACGAAATCCACCCGCAGGAGCAAAAGCACCACAAAGGGCGTCCAGCCTAAGACCAGTCCGGCGATGGCGCCTAAGGGAATGGACGCCAGCCACTGGAACAGCACGTCCGCCACCAAAAGGAAGCGGGTATCTCCGCCGCCCCGGAGCACGCCCTTTGACAGCACGTCTCCGATGGCCATGAAGAACACCACAATGGCGCTGGCCTTCATCATCTCCGCCGCGATCTGGGCCGTGTGGGCTTCCACTGCGTACAGGCCGATGGACCATTCTCCGATGAGCAGCACCACAATGGCGCCAAACAGGCCGATCACCACAGACATCGCCAGGAATGTGATTCCCTCCCGCTGTGCGCGCTGATACTTCTCTTCACCCACGCTCTGCCCCACGATGACGCCGGCCGCGCTGCAGCCGCCCTGAATCGCGACGCTGGCCAGCCGGTCAATCACCATGACGATGGCGTAGGCCGAAACGATTTCCTTTCCCATGTGACCTAAGATCACAGAGATCATACTGGTGGCTAAAGCCAGCAGGGAATCGGAAACGATGGCCGGCGCACCCAGGCGCACAAATTCGTGCAGCATCTCTTTCGTGGGCAGTTTTAAAATGCCGGCAGGCCTATAGCGAAGCACCGTCTCCTTGCGCAGGAAATAATACAGAACCACGGCCAGCTCCACTAAGCGGGCGATCAGGGTACCCAGCGCCGCACCCACGACCCCTAAGGCCGGCATGCCGAGCTTACCGAAAATAAAGACATAGTTGGCGCCGATGTTGATGATAAAAGACGCGATGGAAACATACAGTCCCAGTTTCGCGTTTCCGATAGATCGGATCACGTTTGTGGACACCATGGCCACGCCGTGGGGCAGGAAGATCAGGGCCGTTACCCGAAGATATCCCACGCCCAGTTCGATGACTTCAGCATCGCTGGTAAAAATCCGCATGATCTGGGCCGGAAACAGGCTGGTGACCAGAGCAAAGGCCAAGGCACCGATGATCACGATCTGGTAAATCAGATCGAAAACCCGGCGCAGGGTTTTCTTATCTCCCGCTCCGTAATACTGGCTGGCCAGCACCAGACCGGCAGCGCTGATTCCTAAGCACAAAAACAGGAAAATGCTGTAGAACTGATTGGCCAGGCTGGATGCGGAAATCGCCGCTTCTCCCAGGCGTCCCACCATGATGGTATCCATCATGTTGACGCCGTTGTTGATGATGGCCTGCAGCACGATGGGCACCAGAAGGCGCACCACTTTGCTGTAGAATTCCGGATTTGTGATAATGAAGCGGTCGATTTTCTGTGTGAGTGTCTGCGACATATTTCCCTCCGTTTCAGATCAGGAATTCACCGCCTTGCTGTCGAAAAATCGAGGGTTTTTTCGTGGCTTCCGTTTCACTCCGCTGACAGATCGGTATTGCGTTTTCTGAACTTCAGATCAGAAAGAAGGCTGACCGATGGATCGGCTTTTGTCAGCGAACCGTGTGAAAACCCAGCAAGGCGGTATCCTGCACTTCCTGCAGTATACCGCCTCACCATTTGTCGTTTTGTTTTGATTATGATAATAGTATCTCTATTCTGCGCCGGATCCTTTGCGACAGATCTGCAGATCTAAAGCTGCAGATGCCGTCTTTTCGACAACCTGGCTTACTGCATTTCCATGCCGCATTTCACAAACTTAAACATACGGACCGCGGCCTCGTAATACAGCTCTTCCGCCCGATCCAGGGCCTCGGACAGCTGCATGGGCGCGTTCACCGTGGTCATCAGAGAAGCAACGCCGCAATTGCAGATATCCAGGGCATTTTTGCCTAAGGATCCCGACAGACCCAGCACCGGTACGCCCTTGGCCTTGGCCCGTTCGCCCACGCCCTGCATCACCTTGCCGAAGCAGCTCTGCCAGTCCGTGCGGCCTTCGCCGGTCACCACCAGGTCCACGCCGTCCAGTCGCTGGTTGAAATGAATCAGATCCAGTACGGTATCGATGCCGGATTTCATCTCGCCGTGGAGAAATACCTTTAATGCCGCTCCCAGACCGCCGGCCGCTCCGGCGCCCCGGATCTGGTCACAGTCGATGCCAAAGGTCTCTTTGATCAGATCCCGGTAATGGCACATGCCCGCTTCCAGTTCTTTCATGATCTCGGGCGTAGCACCCTTCTGAGCACCAAAGGTGCGGGTGGCGCCATCCGGTCCGCATAAAGGGTTGGTTACGTCGCACATGACGGTCACCTTGGTTTCCGCAAGGCGGGGATCCAGACCGGAAATATCGATGGAAGCTACCTTCGCCAGATCCCGGCCAAAGCCCTCCAGCTCCTTACCCTCCGCGTCTAAAAACCGCACACCCAGCGCCCGCACGCAGCCCATGCCGCCGTCATTGGTGGCGGAACCGCCGATGGCGATGGAAATATCCCGAATGCCTCGATCTAAGGCATTTTTGATCAGTTCGCCGGTACCGTAGCTGGTGGCATTCAGCGGATTGCGCTCGCCTTCCGGCACCATGGGAAGTCCGGAGGCCGCTGCCATCTCGATGACTGCCTGGTTGCTGCCGAACAGACCATAAAAGGCTTCGGCGTTTTCCATGCGGGGACCGTGTACCGGAACCGTCACGATTTCGCCGCCTTCCGCAGCCACCACCGCGTCCACCGTGCCTTCGCCGCCGTCCGCCACCGGAACACCGGAGGTTTCACAGTCGCCAAACACTTCCCGGGCCGCGCGGTCTAACAGCTCTTTTGTTTTTTCACTGGTCAGGCTGCCTTTAAAGGAATCAGATGCAAACAAAAGCTTCATGACGGATCCTTTCTGAAATGATGATTGTCACCCCAAAATGCTTCCATTCTTATACTTCTCGTGCCGCTACTTCTCGTGCCGCATTCTGCCATCCCCGAAACACAGAGAATCATGCAGTTTAGCGAAATTCTAATCCTATTCTATTCGATCCGCTCGTATTTCACCAATATGATTTTGCGTTTCCATCTCTGTTTTTGCTGTGTCCCCATCTTCCGTCCCGTACTTTTCCCGTTCTCTTTCCAGGAACGCCCGGATCCAGTCCCGGTCGGCCAGATCATCCGAAGCCGCGCCCATGGCGGATTCATCCGCATACAGATCAAAGGTCAGCTGCTTTTGGGCCAGCAGATCACACATGGCCTCGTCCACCGTATTCTCGCACAGCAGATGAAACACCAGAACGTTTCTCACCTGCCCCATGCGATACACCCGGGACAGGGCCTGCTGGGTCAGGGACGGCTTGATCTGGGGTTCGCAGAAGATCACCACGCTGGCCGCCTGAATGTTTAAGCCCGTTCCCCCTGCCTGAATCTGACACACCAGTACGCTTCCCGCAGAAGCGCTACCAAACCGGTCGATCATCTCCTGACGCGCAGCAGGAGAAGTCTCGCCCGTAATCACGCCAAAACATCGATTCTCAAGAAAACTGCTGACCCGCTCCACCGTCTCCCGGAAATAGGAATACACCAGGATGCGCCGTCCGTTTTCTGCGGCTTCGCTGCACAGTTCCAGCAGACGCAGAGCCTTTGAGGAGGTCTGCATATCCTCTTGGAGAAAACTCACCCGGCGAACCGCCGGAAAGCTTTCCGAAGCCACCGCCCGCACATAGGCCAGACGATCCTCCGGCGTCAGCGCGCACCATTCCTGCCGCTCCTCCATGGGCGGAAGTTCTTGCAGCACCGACTCCCGCAGCCGGCGCAGATACACCGGGGAAAGCATTTCCCGGAAGGCCGGCGCGTTGCGCATAAACGCCGCGTCCCGGGCCTTTTCGGACAGGTCCGGCCGGACAAAATCCAGCAGGGAGCACATCTCCTCCACGTTGTTTTCCAGCGGCGTGCCGGACATCAGCAGGATCCGCTCCGACTCGTCCCCCAGCCGGCGGATATTGCGCGTGCGCTTGGCGTCCGGATTCTTGATGTAATGGGCTTCGTCCACCACCAGCATGGCCAGGCGCATCTGATTGTCGATGCGGTCAGCAATTTTCTCCATGGATTCGAAATTGGTCACCGCCGCGCCGCCGTTCTCGACCCAGGCGGCAAAGGCCGTCTCTATCTTCGGGCCATGCACCAGATATGCGGGAATATTCGAAAACCGTTCGAATTCTCTGCACCAGTTCACCAGCACGGAGGCCGGACAGACAATCAGGAAATGACATCCGGCGGATTCACTCCAGAGGGATACCATGGCCGCAATGGCCTGCACCGTTTTTCCCAGTCCCATCTCGTCGCCTAAAAGCACGTCCCGCTGATGCAGAATGTACTTGGCTCCAAAGGTCTGATACGCCCGCAGGTTTCCGGAAAAACCGGTAACGTCCAGGGGCGTGGCGTCCACTTCGGCAGCCAGCGCCGCGGGAATGCTGCTGTACACCAGCTCCGCCGGCGGACGCACGTCGGCAAACCGCTCCAGAAGGGCATAGTAATCGGCGCTGTTTTTCTCGAAATCGGCGTGGGCTTCCGCTGCGGAAAGCATGGCCTTCTGCTGATAGTCATCAATCCGCTGCAGGGCTTCAAAGGCCCGGGCGCTCTGCAAAAAGGCCGCCAGATCCGCCGCAGCCGCCAGGGTTTCTTCCTTGGTTTCTTTGGCGGAAAACAGCCACCGCAGGGGACCCCGGATGCGGATGCGCTGCTTTAGATCTTCTGCGATATGGTGCAGATCCTCCGACAGAGGTGACGCCATCTTTCGGATGGCTTCGCCGGCGCGATACCGGGCAATGGCCGTGACCAGCGCTGTATTTTCCGGCGTGGTGACGCCGTCCTCCATGCGAAGGGCGCCCTTCGCCGCCAGCTGGGCCGTAAACTCATCTAAAATCCGGCGGATGGCTTCCGTCTGTTTTTCGCCCACGCCCTCCACCGCCGCAATCTGGGCATCCGTGGCCGCGCTTAAGGTTCCCAGGTTGGTAAACCCCGCCTCCTGCAGGGCCGACACCCGGATCCCTGCCCGGGACGCCTTCAGTTCTTCTGTGGAAATCTCTGACAGAGCCCGCTTCGCCTCCACGGTCAGGGCCGCTGCCGCCACCAGACGCACCTGCTCCTCCTGGATCTCGCGATCCAAAAAAATGCCGGAAAGGCCCGCATCCAGTGCGTCCAGCCGTTCCAGCATTTCATGAAGTTCTTTAAAATCCGGTTTTTTCATGGATTTTCTTTTACCTTACCTGTATGGTTTCTCCGGATTTCCGGGAAAATGATACTCGCCGTCCAGATATCCGTTTAAAAAGGCCTGGGCCAGGCTGTTTTTGCGGATATTGGCCCGGGCTTCCGGAATGGAAAACCACTGCCAGAAATCCACTTCTTCGTTGGACACTGCGTTGTCCTCGGAAACCACAGCTGTGAAGTTCAGCATCAGGGTGTTGGAAGGGGCAAAGTACCGGCTGTGATTAAAGCGGATCTCATCCACATCCAGCCCCAGTTCTTCCTTGATCTCCCGGACAGCCGCGCATTCCGCGTCCTCGCCCTTGTTGACATATCCGGCGCAGAGGATGTACTCCGATCCGCCGTACTGCCGGATCAAAAGGATGCGGTCTTTGGCGGGATTGGTGATGATCATGGACACACCGCAGTTAAACACGGGAAAACGAAATTCATTGCAGGTTTCGCACCAGGGGATCTCACCTTCCCCCTCCAGGTGTTTCGGCTGAAGTTTTGTGCCGCAGTGCATGCAGTAATTCATCTGTGGAACGTTCATTGATGACTCCTGTGCGGATCCGATCCCGGATCTGCAATTTTTAGATTTACGGATCGGATTCGCATTACGCCTCGACGATCCCCGCCTGCTCCACAAACATCCGGTAGTATTCCAGAGAATGCTTTTCCAGACGGATCACCTTCCCGTTAGCATCCGAGAAACAGCTTTCCGTGGTTCCTTCGAAGACCACCTGCCCGTCGGCGTTGGTCATGCGGTAGCCCAGAATCAGGCGCAGGCCCTTAAATTCCACCACCCGGGCCTGAATGGTAACCGCATCCCCGAACATGGTGGGTCGGCGGTATTTGCCGTGAATGGCCACCATGGGGGAGAAAACGCCGTCTTCCTCCAGGGCGATGTAGGGAAATCCGATTTTGTTCAGATAATCCACCCGGGCTTCCTCCATCCAGCGGATGTAGTTGGAGTGGTGGGTGATGCCCATCTTGTCGGTTTCGTAATACTGCACGTGGTGAACGTAGGGTGCCGGAAGGCCGCCGTTTAACGCGGTTTCCAGTTCTTTGATTTCCTCAAGGACGTTGTAGATGCCGTCCTCCGACAGCACGCCCCGCTTCAGATCGGCGGGCAGCCGGCCGGCTTCGTCGTCCGCAAAATCCTGTTTCCAGGTGTCGCTTTCGTAATAATCGGACAGGGGCGCGGCCAAAGCCTGGATTTCCTTCAGCGCAGAAGAAGCATCTTCCGCCCCCTTTGCCGCCGCCAGTTTTTCGCGCACTTCGTTCAGCAGCGCCTCATAGTATTCAATTCGTTTTACCTGTAAGTCTGACATTCTTTTCCTTCTTTTAAAAATATACACGCTCCCGGTCCGGATGCTCGCCGCCCCAGCCGGTCACCGGCATCTGCCGGATCTGCTCCATGTCCGCCTCGTCGATGACGATGGCCCGCTTGCACAGATTCGCCTCCATGCGATCCCGGTGGGTGGATTTGGGCAGGATGATAAAACCGCTCTGCAGCCCGAAATACAGACAGAGTTCCGGAACGGAAAGGTCGTATTTCGCGGCGATCTGAAGCAGCAGCGGATCCTGGGCCACCCGGGCACGCCCCATGGGGCTCCAGGCCTCCACGGCGATACCGTGATCAAAACAGTAGGACACGGCTTCCGGCTGCAGATAGCCCGGATGCAGTTCCAGCTGGTTTGCCGCCGGCAGAATCTCCGCCGTTTCCAGCAGGCTGTCGATGTGATGGGGCAGGAAGTTGCTTAAGCCGATGGCGCGGATTTTTCCGTCCCGCACCAGTTTTTCCATGGCCCGCCAGGAATCCCGGTCCAGCTGTACCCAGTCGTCAAAATCCGGACGGCCGTAATCCGGACGGGGCCAGTGAATCAGGTACAGATCCAGATAATCCGTGCCCAGTTTGCGCAGGGATTCCTCGCATTCCGCGATGGCATTGTCATAGCCCAGCGCGTTTCGCTTTAACTTGGACGTAATGAAAAAGTCCCGCCGGGGAAGACCGCTTTCCCGCACAGCCCGGCCCACTTCTTCCTCATTCTCGTACAGGGCCGCCGTGTCCAGATGGCGATAGCCCACCTGAATGGCTTCCAGGATGGGCCGATAGCCGTCCTCTAAGGTGGATTTGTATGTTCCGTATCCGATCTGAGGAACGGACACACCGTTGTTTAATAAAACCTCATTCATTTCTTTTCCTTTTTTGCGGATTCGGTGGAATCCGCGCAGCTTATGATCCGCTGGAATTGCTCGCCGCGTGGGACGTCTGGGTTGACGTGATCACAATCATCATCAGAAGGATCTCTTCCGCAATCACGCTGGCCAGGGTGCTGCCCAGTACCGCAGCCTGCCCCGTGGTGCTTTCAGGGGCATAGTATTCCGCCACAAGAAGGGTCGAAAACATCAGCCGGCGCATCTTGCCCATGATCAGATTTCCAAAGCCCTTTTTGGTTTTGAGATAATCCGACACCTCGATGATGGTCTCCGCCATGGCACCGGGATCCCTGGAAAATCCGCCAAACACGCCCAGCGCTGCCAGTTCATATTCCTTACCGAACCGGGCGCCTCTTTCCTTTAAGGCGTCGTAAAGCGCCGTAATGCGCTCACACTTCACCTTGGGATCTCCCTCACAGAGGGTTGTGATCTGGCTTAAAGACTGCACCGCGTCGCTGTGGAGAACGAATTTCGGCTTCAGCATCTCGTAACATTCTTCCACCTCTGTCAGCAGACTGTCCACGCTTCTGTCAGACAGAGCCATCAGCGCGGCGTAAGCCATATCCTCGTGGCCGGTAAGGAAGGGATGTGCCTGCTTCATGCCCTGGATCAGATCCCGGGTGCGTTCCACAATCATGTCCGTATGTTCCGCCATGTCCCGCTCGCAGATGCTCATAGCGCCCAATGCCATGTATTCGCTTCCGAAGAGTTTGCCCTTTTTCAGTCCCTGGTAGACCTCAGCGATCTGTTCCACATACCGTTCGGGATTATCTGACAGCGCCATGCGGCTGATGACGGAAAGCTCGATATGTCCGCGGAAATCAGAGAAGAAGCCCTGATGCGCCTTTAAGATTTTTCGGCATTCCTTCATCCGCTCCACGTCTGCGCGGCGGTCAGCGCCGGTAAAAATCACGCTGGCAGCCATATGCATCAGATCATGACTCCAGAAAAATCCCTTACGAATGATTTCGCGGTTTTCCGCAAGCAAATCACATTTTGCACGCAGCAGCTCGTCCATGATCGGTTCCTTTCTCATTATGCACATTGATTACATCGCAGTTTTGCAGCCTGTGTTGGTCCGATTTTCGCTGCACCTGGGGCTTTTCGCCGACGGTACCCTTATACGAATTCAAACAGATTCAGACCCGTTGTCTCGTCAAAATTGCGGTTCACGGTTCCTTCGGAAATGCGGATCACCATCTCGCAGGTAGCGCTGATGACGGCGTCCACCAGATGTCCGCCAAAGGCGTGTCCCTCCGCATCTGCGGCGGTCATGTGCAGATGCAGATAGATGCCCTCGTCCTGGGTGGTAATCGTTCCATGAAGGGAAGACATCTCGTATGCGCCCTCAAAATGATTGCTGTGAAAGCGCTTTTCCTCCACGTCAAACAGGCCCACGGTAAAACTCTTCAGAGCACCTAAGGCATTAACCTCCGCCAGGCGGATCTGCTCGGCTTCCGCCACGGCCCGCAGCTGCTCGGTGACTTCCTCGCCGCGGTCCATGCGCACGTAAATCGTATTGTCAAAGCGACGATATTCCATAAAAACCTCTTCCTTGTAAATCTCTTCCTGTAGGGTTCTTCTTTATAAGGCTCTTCTTTTCAAAAGTGTTACTTTTTCAGCAACGTCATGATATCGGACAGGGTGTCCTTCTTCCCCAGAAGATCACCCAGACCGCCATCCTTGCCCAGCAGATCGCCAAGGCCGCCATCTTTTCCAAGAAGGTCGCTAAAGCCGCCATCTTTTCCCAGAAGATCCACCAGCCCCGGTTTCTTTTCCGAAGCAGAACCGCCGCCCAGCTTTGCAGCGATCAGAAGTCCCAGAAGATCCTGCATCTCTGCTTTTCCCTCCAGGATTTTTACGATGGCCGCCTTGGTATCCTTATCTGCCTTGCGATACAGCTGCACCATCTTGGTTTCCGCTGCCGTCAGCTTCAAGGCATCCGTGGTTTTCTTCGCGGACGTGGTCTTCTTCGCTGTGGTGGTCTTCTTGGCAGCTGTGGTCTTCTTGGCCACGGTGGTCTTCTTCGCCGCGGTGGTCTTCTTCGCCGTGGTGGTCTTTTTCGCCGCGGTGGTTTTCTTTGCCGCCGTGGTTTTCTTTGCTGTTGTCCCTGCCATATTCTTTTCCCCCTATGACCTTCGTCTGTTTATAACCCCTTTATAAATTGTTTCAGGCTCGTGTCTTTCGGAATCTGTACTCCGAGCACACGGTTTCCCCCGATTTCCGGAAAAAGCTTCTCAAACAGATCAGAACACGAAGTTCCCGTTCCGGAACACCGGAACCACGCTTCCATCCGCGCAGATTCCATCTACGCTGAGATCTTCCGTTCCGAACATGAAGTCGTTGTGCTGAATGGACTGATTGCCGCCATGGGCGCGAAGGGTTTCTTCATCCATGTCCAGTCCGCCCTCCAGGTTTTCAGGATAGCATTCGCCCAGAGCCAGATGGCAGGAGGCGTTCTCATCGTACAGGGTATTGAAGAACAGAATGCCGCTTTTTGAAATCGGCGAATCGTAGGGCACCAGGGCCACTTCGCCCAGACGGCGGCTGCCTTCGTCCATGTCCAGCATGGTGCGCAGGCTGTCTTCTTCCTTCTCGGCGCCGAAATCCACCACCTTGCCTTCTTCGAAGCGGAACCAGAAGTTTTCGATCACCGTTCCGTTGTAGGACAGGGGACGGGAGGCATAAACGATGCCTTCCGTCTTCTCGCAGTGAGGCATGCAGAAGATTTCTTCCGTGGGCATGTTGGCATCAAAGCGCACGCCGCCGGTGGTCTCACTTCCGCCGCCGGCCCAGATGTGATGCTCCGCCAAAGGCACCGTAAGGTCCGTGCCCAGGCTGTTGGTGAAATGCAGTTTGGTAAACTGGTACTGATTCATGATTTTGGCATGAGTTTCCAGCTCGTCGTCATGCTTGGCCCAGTCGCTGATGGGATCGTTGTCTTTCGTGACTAAGGTGACGTCAAAGAGAGCATTCTCCAGTTTCCGGAAGGCTTCGTCCTCGTCCAGTTCCGGAAAGACCAGCTTTGCCCACTCTTTGGAAGCCGCGCCGACGATGCACCACTGTCCCTCGTTGTTCATGGTGTATTTGCGCAGGGGACCCATCTTCTTCATGCGGGCCGTCATGGCCGCGCCCAGTTTCTCAGCGTCCACGCCTTCCAGGGCATTGGGGTTTCCGGAATCGATATGCAGATAGCAGGCACCCTTTTCCTGCTCTAAGGCCTGCCGGTCATACAGCCACTGGGGGATGTCGCACAGAGTTTCCTTGTCTTCATTATCGAAGGTCATTCTCGCCAGTCCCTCGCAGCCCCAGTGCACCGACACTGACTTCGCGCCAGCCTCATAGGCGTACTTCGCGCAAAGCTTCACCAGTTCCGCGTCGTGCACATCGGCGGTGATGACCAGGGGCTGACCCTTCTGAACGTTCACGCCGCGAAGGACGGCAAGACGGGCAAGTTTATCGTAACGATTGTCCATTTCGAATCTCTCCTCTCCTGACTGCTGTTTCGAAAATGCAGATTAAATCACGTTTGATTATCCCGGCGGCAGGCACATCCGCGCCAGACCGCTATTTGAATATTATAGCATAGTTTTACAGCGCATACCGTATTTCCAAAACAGACAATAAATGGGGTTTGATTACGATTTTTTGCCGCAAAAATCCCGCGCTTGCTCTCATGTTCCGGCTGTAGGAGTTTTGAAAGCTTGCGCGGGATTTGGTTACGCTTTTGGCCCGCAATAATCCCGCGCTTGCTTTCATGCTCCGGCTGTGGTCGTTTTAAAAGCTTGCGCGGGGTTTGATTACGCGATATGAAGCTGTACTTCCTTAATCGATGAAGCGCACGGCTGTGCCATAGGCCAAGACTTCAGCCGCTCCCTGCATCACGGAGGATGAGCTGTAACGCACGCCGATGATGGCGTCTGCCCCCATTTCCTCGGCTTCGTCTACCATCCGCTTTGTGGCAATCGCCCGGGCGTCATTTAACATGGCCGTATAGGCCTTGATTTCACCGCCCACCAGCGTCTTCATGGCGGAGAGGAAATCACGCCCCACGTTTTTGGACTGCACGGTGGTTCCCCGCACAATTCCCAAGGCTTCATATTTCATTCCCGGCACCGTTTCAATACTTAAGAGCTTCATCTTCCTCTCCTTTCTCGATCTCATCCAACCGTTCTTTTAACACAGTTACCAAACCAACCACAAACAACAGTGAAAGAATTCCCAGCGTAATCACCACCCCTAAGGGCAGCGTTTCTCCGGTCGTGAAATAAACCAGCAGCGGTACCCCGATCCAGAACGCGGGAATCAAAAACATGAACAGCGCTGCCAGCACCGCGCTTCTCTTTTTCTTTATCACATCCACGTTTCGCACCTTTGCATACCAGTCTCTATTCCTGCCGGAATTCTGCGACCTCTCTGACATTTCCCGCATCCACTTCTGGGGATCCAGCTGATCGATGTTTTCCACGTCTGCCTTCATCATTTCACAGATCTCCGCCGCCAGATCAATTTCCCGTTTCTGGTGGGTCAGATGAATCTGATGACGGTTCATGCAGTCGGAAAGCGACAGCGTTCCATCAAACAGTCTGCGGATTTCATCGATGGGAACGGACAGCGCCCGCAGCAGTTTTACCTGTTCAAGCCGTTCGATATCTTCCTCCGTGTATTCACGATATCCGTTGGTCCGGTTGCGCTGGGGATGAAGCAATCCCTGTTCTTCATAGAACCGAATGTTCTTGCGCGTTATGCCGACGCGTTCCTCCACATCCTTGATCTTCATTCTGACACCCTTTTTCATGGCCTGATTATCAAAACCGCCCGTCCATATGGCGGTTACTGAATAAATCCTATACCTTCCACCTGGTGGAAAGTCAACAAAAAATTTCTTAAAAACTGTTAACCTGCACAAAAAATAAACTTGCCTGAAATGTCATGGTCTTTTCCGCTCGAAAAAGCTACCATCTATCAAACACTGTCAATCATTTCTGACTGAAAGGACCTTTGCTATGGATTTACGTCTACTGATGGAACTCGAGTTTACACAGCTTAATCTGGAAATGAAAAGAATACGTGAAAAGCTCCCGTCAATGCCTGCCGGCAGTATACAGTTTTTAAAAGACCAGCGTCGTTGGCGCTGGCGCCAGCTTTTTTCAGATGGCACACATAAGAATCTGATTAAAAAGCGGGATCACTCCCTCGCCCAAAAGCTTTCGGAAAAAAGGTATCTTGAGGATCGGCTGAAAACGATAAGCACGATGCAGGCAATGATTTCGGATTTTCTACTGAAATATCCGCGTCTCCCGATGTATCCGAATCAGCTGACCGAATCATCCCCGGAATACAGACAGCTTCTTGACCCCCTTTTTGAAAAAAGGAACCAGCAAACCCACACATGGCTGACGGAGCCTTTTGAAATGAACCCGGAATATCCGGAGCGAAAAAATGTGCCAACAGAAGCCGGAATTGCTGTTCGTTCAAAATCCGAGGCAATAATTGCCAATGCTCTCTGGGAATCAAAGGTACCGTTCCGCTATGAGCAGGCGATTACACTCGGTGACATGAAGCTTTATCCGGATTTTACTATTCTGAACCCCGAGCATCCGGAAAACAATGTGCTCTGGGAGCATTTTGGAATGATGGACGCCAGTGGTTATGCCCGCGCAGCATCTGCAAAACTGACCGCATATATGGAAGCCGGATACATCCCTGGTTACAACCTGATCACAACATATGAATTAAAAACAGCGCCTTTGGACATTCGTTATGTAAAGCTACTGATCTCCTACTATTTTCCTTTTCTGTGATATGCAATGTAAAGCGCTTGCGTGGGATTTGATTACGCTTTTTTCCAGCAAAAATCCCGTGCTTGCTTTGCTGCTCCGGCTGTGGTCGTTTTAAAAGCTTGCGTGGGGTTTGATTACGCTTTTTTCCAGCAAAAACCCCGCGCTTGCTTTACCTCTCCGGCTGTCGGAGTTTTTGAAGCTTGAGCGGGGTTTGATTGCGCTTTTTTCCAGCAAAAACCCCACGCTTGCTTTTCCACTCTGGCTGTCGGTGTTTTGAAAGATTGCACGAGGTTTGATTACGATTTTAGGCCACAAAAACCCCACGCTTGCTTTACTGCTCCGGCTGCCGGAGTTTACAAAGTTTGCGTGGGGTTTGGTTACGCTTTTTGCCATCAGAAACCCCACACTTGCTTTACTGCTCCGGCTGTGGGAGTTTTGAAAATTTGCGTGGGGTTTCATTACACTTTTTCCCATCAAAAATCCCACGCTTGCTTTACCACTCCGGCTGTGGGAGTTTTGAAAGTTTGCGTGGGGTTTGGTTACGCTTTTTGCCATCAGAAACCCCACGCTTGCTTTGCTGCTCCGGCTGTGGGAGTATTAAAAGCTTGCGCGGGGTTTGGTTACGCTTTATTCTTCTGTCGCTCCGCGCATGATGATGCGCGGGCCGCCTTCGTGGCGGACATATTCTTCTGTGATGATGACGCGGCCGATGTCCTTATCCTTGGGGATCTCGAACATGATGTCCAGCATCAGGTCTTCGATGATGGACCGCAGGGCACGGGCTCCCAGTTCCTTTTCCTCCGCCATTTTGGCGATTTCCAAAAGGGCGCCGTCGTCGAACTGCAGATCCACCTCATCAAACTGCAGCAGTTTCTGATACTGCTTGATGATGGCGTTCTGGGGCTCTTTTAAGATGCGCACCAGCATTTCTTCGCTTAAGGGATCCAGCACGCCGACGATGGGCAGGCGGCCGATGAATTCCGGAATCAGCCCGAATTTGCGCAGATCCTCGGAGGTCACCCGGTCTAAGAGGCTCTTTTCGCCGTCGAAGCGGTCTTTTAAGTCGGCCACAAAGCCCACAGAGGACTTGCGGTTTAAGCGCTCTTTGATGATGTCGTCTAAGCCGGCAAAGGCTCCGCCGCAGATGAACAGGATGTTGCGGGTGTCGATCATTTCCAGGGGAACCATGGCGTTTTTGCTGGATGCGCCCACGGGCACTTCCACCTCAGATCCCTCTAAAAGTTTCAGCAGACCCTGCTGAACGGCTTCTCCGGACACGTCCCGGGAAGTGGTGTTGGGCTTTTTGGCCAGCTTATCGATTTCGTCAATGAAGACGATGCCGTGTTCGGCCCGTTCCACGTCGTTGTCCGCCGCGGCCAGAAGTTTGGAGACCACGCTTTCGATGTCGTCGCCGATGTAGCCGGCCTCGGTTAAGGAGGTGGCATCGGTGATGGCTAAGGGCACGTTTAACAGGCGGGCCAGGGTGCGCACCAAATAGGTTTTTCCGCTGCCGGTGGGACCGATCAGCAGGATGTTGGACTTTTCGATTTCCACGTTGGCCAGGGGATCGTCGCTTTTAATGCGGGCGCCCACGGGACGGTTTTCAAACTCTTCCTCGCTGTGTACGCGCTTGTAATGGTTGTACACGGCCACGGAAATCACCTTTTTGGCATGCTCCTGACCTACCACGTAACGGTCTAAGGCTTCCTTGATGCGGTGAGGCGCGGGCATGTCATCGATATCCAGCTGCTCGTACTCGTAATCCCCGGCGTTTTCCTCGGTGCGGGCGGGACGCTTGGCCTTGCGCTTCACCTTCGGGGCGCCGGGCATCATGCCGCCGAACATATCTCCCATGTTAAACACCGGCATACCGAAGAAGCTCATGGGGCCTTCTTCCGGATGTCCCGGGCCGTCAGGAGTCTGATCCGGATTCTGATCGGGGCTCTCGGGTTCGCCCTGGGAGGGCTCCCCGGTTTCCGTTACAATGGTGGGAATGGTTTCCGCCGTCGCTTCTGCTGCCCCATTGTCGGTGGGATATCCCGCTCCGGTGAAGGGGTTCTGAAATCCCGGCATGGAAGAAAGCATGTTTTTCAGCGGCTCGGGCATGTTCTGCATGGTGTCCACGGCGTTCTGCATGCAGCTGCTGCAGACGGACAGTCCGCCGGGCAGGCGGATCAGCTTTCCCACCGTATCTTCGGAGCGGCCGCACATCATGCAGTAGCCATAATCCTGATTCTGATCTGTCATGTGTATCTACTCTTTTCCCTGAAATCTGTCTGTTATTATGTCCGTTTTACGAAGCTGCGGATGGAAATGGTTTCATGTGCCATTTCTGCCGCATCTATGCTATTCCTCTTTTTCGTTTTCGATCACCTGATCCAGCAGATCCCACAGATCCTCCAGCCCGTCTTTGGTCACCGCCGAGAAGGGAAGGAAAATCTCCTCCGAAGACGCGCCGAAACATTTGCGCAGATGATTCAGCTGGTTGTGCACCTGTCCCCGGGCCAGTTTGTCGGCCTTGGTGGCGATGACGATGGGCTGGTACTCCATGTACTCGATCCAGTCGTACATCTGGCGGTCATTTTCCGTGGGGTCGTGACGAATGTCCACCAGCAAAAAAACAGCCCGAAGCATTTCCGACGTGTCAAGGTAGCGGGCGATCATCTCGCCCCACTGCTCCCTTTCCTTTTCGGAAACCCGGGCATATCCATAGCCCGGGAGATCCACCAGATAGATCTCCCGGTTTAAATTGTAAAAATTGATGGTCTGGGTTTTTCCGGGCTGGCCGGAGGTGCGGGCTAAAGCTTTACGCTGCATCAGAGCATTGATCAGGGAAGATTTTCCCACGTTGGAACGCCCCGCGAAAGCCACCTCAGGAAGGGTATTGCGGGGAAGCGTGCTGGTAATGCCACAGACAGTTTCAAGTTCCGCGCTCTTTATAACCATAAGATGTAAGCATCCTTTCAGCGGCAGACAGAATGCTGTCCGTTTGCTTCGAGTTCGCTTTCGCGTCTTCAGATAGCACTTATAAGCTTCTGTTTACACCGCTTTTTTCTTTCCGTCCAGTTCCTCCGCGATCTCGCCGGCGATGGCATCCACCATGGCGTCCGCCTCATCCGTCAGAGAATCGTTCTTTGCTTCGGGGCCGTCAATCTGCGCGTCCACAATCTCTTTGGTGATGACCAGCTCGTGGATGTCGTTCTGGGAGGGGATGTGGTACATGTAGTCCATCATCACGCCTTCCACGATGGCGCGCAGGCCGCGGGCGCCGGTTTTGCGCTCTAAGGCCTTCGCCGCAATCTCCCGCAGCGCGTCTTCCGTAAAGGAAAGCTTCACTCCGTCCATATCCAGAAGGGCCTGATACTGCTTCACCAGGCTGTTCTTCGGCTCGGTCAGGATCCGGATCAGGGCCTCTTCATCCAGCTCGTCTAAGGAGACGGTGATGGGCACACGTCCGATGAACTCGGGAATCAGGCCGAATTTGATGAAATCCTGGGGCAGAACCTTGCGCAGCAGATCGCCGATGGGATGGCCGTCCTTGGGGCGAACCTCCGCACCGAAGCCGATGCCCCGGCGATCCTGACGGGATTCGATGATTTTGTCTAAGCCCGCGAAAGCACCGCCGCAGATGAATAGAATGTTCGTGGTATCGATGGGAATCAGCTCCTGCTGGGGATGCTTCCGACCGCCCTGGGGCGGAACGGAGGCCACCGTACCCTCTAAGATCTTTAAGAGGGCCTGCTGTACGCCTTCACCGGAAACGTCCCGGGTGATGGATACGTTTTCGGATTTTTTCGTGATCTTATCGATTTCGTCGATGTAGACGATGCCCAGCTGTGCGCGCTCCACGTCGTAATCCGCCGCCTGGATCAGTTTTAAGAGGATGTTTTCCACGTCCTCGCCCACGTAACCGGCTTCGGTTAAGGTGGTGGCGTCCGCAATGGCAAAGGGCACGCCTAAAATGCGGGCCAATGTCTGGGCCAGCAGGGTTTTGCCGCTGCCGGTGGGACCGAGCATCAGCACGTTGCTCTTCTGAAGCTCCACGTCCGTGCGGCCGGAGTCGCCTGCCAGGATGCGCTTGTAATGGTTGTAAACCGCAACGGACAGCACCTTTTTGGCTTCGTCCTGGCCGATGACATACTGATCCAGGAAAGCCTTCATCTCTTCCGGCTTCTGGAGATTGATGTCAAGATCGCCGGAGGTGGTCCATTCATCGGCTTCGTCCGCTTCTTCCGCAATAATCTCCACGCAGATATCCACGCACTCATCGCAGATGTAGGCCCCGTCGGGGCCGGCGATCAGCTTGTGGACCTGGCGCTGGGATTTGCCGCAGAAGGAACAGCGCACCCGGTCTTCTGTAAATTTCGCCATGTTATCTCCTTACGCTTCCCGAAAGGGAAGCGGTCTGTCGCAGTATAAATCACTGTTCTCTGACATCCGATTCAACGGATCAGAGCGGTTTCGACCGCATTATGCGCGATCATCAGTCACGATGGGTGATGATGCGGTCGATCAGGCCGTAATCCAGGGCTTCCTGGGCGTCCATGTAGTGATCACGCTCGGTATCCGCAGCCACCTTTTCGTAGGGCTGGCCGGTGGCGGCAGCAAGCATTTCATTTAACTTGCGCTTGGTCTTGATGATGTTTTCGGCTGCGATTTCGATTTCCGTGGCCTGGCCCTTGGCGCCGCCGGAGGGCTGATGAATCATGATTTCGGCGTTGGGAAGCGCAAGACGCTTGCCCTTGGTGCCGCCGGCTAAAAGGAAAGCACCCATGGAAGCAGCCATGCCCACACAGATGGTGGAAACATCACACTTGATGTACTGCATGGTGTCGTAGATGGCCATTCCGCAGGAAACCACACCGCCGGGGGAATTGATGTAAAGATGAATGTCCTTACCCGGGTCTTCGCTCTCTAAAAATAAGAGCTGAGCCACAATGAGGCTGGCCGTGGTTTCGTTGACGTCCTCGCCAAGGAAGATGATGCGGTCCTTCAGCAGACGGGAGTAAATATCGTAGGAACGCTCGCCGCGGCTGTTCTGTTCGATGACATAAGGCATGGATGGCATAGGATCCGCCCCCTTTCTATGATGTGCTTTGCGGGCGTCAAAATAAATTTTGACACCCGCGCATTTTCAAAAGATTATTGGTACTGATGCTGATTTATTCCTCAGCTGCAGCTTCTTCGGCCGGCTCTTCCACCGGATCCACATCCACGGCGTTGTCTAAGATCAGATCAACGGCCTTCTGGATGGCTAAGTCGTTCTTCATGGACTTGCGCTGCTCTTCGCCGAAGATCTCCTTGATCTGGTCTACCGGCATGTTGTACATCTCGGCCATGCGGGTGAATTCAGCCTCAAGATCCTCATCGGACACTTCGATGGCAGCATCCTTGGCAACCGCTTCCAGCACTAAGGACTGCTGAATGCGGCGGACGGCGTCGGGACGCATCTGCTCGGCAAAGGCGTCACGGGTCATGCCGGTGTACTGCATGTACTGCTGGATGGTCAGACCCTGCTGGGACAGATTCTGGGAGAATTCCTGCATCATGCTGTCCACCTGGCTGTCGATCATGGGATCCGGGATGTCCATCTCGCAGCGTTCCACCAGCTTCTCCACCGCTTCCTGAGAACGGGCGCTCTTGGCGGCGTTTTCCTTGCGGGTGACAAGCTTTGCGCGAACGTCATCCTTGTACTCATCAAGGGTATCGAACTCAGAAACATCCTGAGCGAACTCGTCGTCAAGTTCCGGAAGCTCGGTGGTCTTAACAGCGTTCACATGCACCTTGAACAGGGCCGGCTTGCCGGCAAGTTCAGCGGCCTGGTAGTTCTCCGGGAAGGTGACGTTGACGTCAGCGTCTTCACCGGCGCTCTTGCCCACCAGCTGATCTTCGAAGGTGTCGATGAAGGAATGGCTGCCCAGCTTCAGGTCGAAATTGTCGCCCTTGCCGCCGTCGAAAGCCACGCCGTCCACAAAGCCTTCAAAGTCGATGTTCACCGTGTCGTCCATCTCGGCGGCACGCTCCACCTCGACGGTGCGGGAATTGCGATTGCGCTCGCGCTCCACCTCGGCATCCACTTCCTCGTCGCTGACGGAAACGTCTGCGCGGGTAACTTCGATGCCCTTGTAGTCGCCTAAGGTCACTTCCGGCTTCACGGCAACTTTCGCGGTGAAGATGAAGGTCTTGCCGCGCTCGATCTGCTCGATTTCGATTTCCGGCTGGGAAACGATGTCAAGGCCGCTCTCGTCGTAAGCCTTCGGATAGTGCTCCTGCAGAAGCATGTTGGCGGCATCCTCGTAGAATACGGAGGGGCCGTACATACGCTCTACCATGACACGCGGCACTTTGCCCTTGCGGAAGCCCGGAAGGGAAATGCTGTTTTTCTGACGGTTGTAAACCGCTTCAATGGCCTTGTCAAGGGCTTCGGCTTCCACCTCTACCGTCAGCTTCGCCATGTTTTTCTCAAGTTTTTCTACCTGTACGCTCATTTTGCGTTCTCCTTATTTCTGATCATTTTGGTTGCATCTTTGGAATCGCGCTGCCTGTAAATAAGAAGACGCAATGCCGAAACTGCAATCGGGTCACAAACAGAAGGATTATAGCACACTCTCCTGCCCTAAGTAAATGCTTTTATTCCGCAGGGCCGGCGGATTCTGCGCATCCGGCAGATGGTTTGCGCCCTTCGGATATCCGGCGGATCTTACGCCTGCCGGTACATGATCTTCTCCGCCATCTTTTTCGCCGCGCCGGCGTCCTGCAGATAGGCCAGAATGGCCAGGGCGAAATCAATGGCCGTGCCCATGCCCCGGCTGGTGATCAGGTTGCCGTCGCACACGACGCTGTCCGTTTCGTAAATGCAGCCCGGCATCTGATCCTCAAAGCCCGGGTAGGAGGTGGCATGTTTGCCATCGAGAATACCTGCCGCGCCCAGGGCGCTGGGTGCTGCACAGATGGCCGCCACCAGTTTGCCTTCTGCCATGAATTTCCGCACCGTCTCCGTCACTGCCTGAGATTTCTTCAGATTCTTGGTGCCGGTGAGACCGCCGGGAAGCACCACCCCGTCATAGGCGGAAAGATCCGCCTCGAAAAGCGCCAGGTCCGAAGAGAACAGAATGCCGTGGGAACCGGCGATCATCTGCCCGCCGCGGACGGAAAGCATGTCCGTGGTAATGCCTGCCCGGCGAAGAATGTCCACCACGGTCAGCGCCTCAATCTCCTCACATCCGTCTGCCATGAATACTGCAATTTTCGTCATCGTTGTTACCCTTCCCTTCCTCTTATCATTGATGTGTTTGCCAGACGCCCTGGTTCCACGAGGTCTGCAGTCCGGACAGGGCGTTGGCGACCATGGCACTGCCTTCCCCCAGAAAATCCCGTTCGAAGGCCAGTGTGGTGTCCGGCCCGCAGATCATGACGTGTTCCACTTTTTCTAAGCAGTCCGAAATATCGATTTCCTCCCCGTGGGTGTGCTCCATGAGGGTTCCTTCCGGACAGCCGCCGGCTGCATGGGCGTGGGCCGCTGCCTCTTCCGGAGAATCGGTGGCGTTATCTCTGGCTTTCCCGATGGATTTTTCCCGCTCCGCAGCCTCTTTTTTCTTTTTGTATTCTTCCAGCTGGCTCTTCTTTTCCTCGAGACGGGCACGGGCGGCCGCCTGTTTGCGGGCATTCTCATCTGCCTGCGCCCGGCGCTGCTCTTCTGCCCGGAATCCCGCCAGTTTCTGGCGATGCTCGGCCATCTGCAGTTCCTTTTTCAGCCGGCTGCCCAGGGAAGACGAAGCATCTCCGCCGGAGTAAACCGCCGGATCCTTGATGCCCCGGGCAAAGGCTTCCATCAGACTTCCGGATCCCGCTTCTTCCGGATTCTGATTTCGGGATGTCTGCGTCTGAAACAGTTCGTCCGCCGGCATCTGCATCTGCTCGAAGATGTTCTGGTTCGACGACGGGGCGTTCTGTCCGTTTCCGGGCCCATAGCCGGAAGATGTCCGCTGCCGGGATCCTCCTTTGCCGCCTTTCGACTGCTGGCTGCTGGCCGCCATCAGCACGTATACCAGGACCACCGCGAAAAACAATACCAAACCGTTCATTCTTCCTCCCCCTCTGCTTTGCTGATGAAAGGCTCCTGATCCAGGATACCGGGTGCCTTTTCAAAGGTTTCGCGAAACCCGTTCAGCCGGTCTGCAATGCTGCAAAGGCCCTCTTCGGTAAAGGGCTCTTCCGCCGTTGTCATCTGCCCGGGATCCGTGGCGTCAAAGGCGTAGGGACCCGGCCAGACCGTGGCCAGAAACACATCCGGCGCTCCTTCCTCGCTTCCTTTTTTCCGCTCCACGCGATAGCGCATGGGGCCGTCGCTGCCGGTAAAAACCGCCGACTTATAGTACCCCATGGCCAGAAGATCACTTCTTTTTATCATATCAAATCCTATATCACATCATGTTACCCCAGTCGGGGCCGCTCCTCAAGTACTCCCGTGCGGGAAAGGATATCCGCGGCGATTTCCGCTGCCCGCCGTCCGTCCGTGGCCACGGAAAAATCCGATGCCGTTTCGTACAGGGGTCGGCGCTCCTCAATCATGGCGTCGATATCCTCCAGGGTTTTTCTGCCGGCTAACAGGGGCCGGCTGTCGTCAAAGCTGACCCGGGAAAGAATGGTCTGAGGCGTTGCGGTCAGCCACACCACCGTGCCCCGCTCCCGCATCAGGGCCACATTGGCCGGGCTTTTGATGACGCCGCCACCGCAGGAGACGATGCATCCGCCCCGGTCCGACACTTCGTTTAAAATGCGGCTTTCCATCCGGCGGAATTCATCCTCGCCGTACTCCGCAAAAATCTCGGAAATCTTCATGCCGCAGCGGTCTTCGATCTCCCGGTCCAGATCCGTCATGGGCCAGTTGGTCAGCCGGCGCAGGGCGCGGGCCACCGTGGTCTTTCCCGCCCCCATAAAGCCGATGAGAAACAGGGGTTTGCCGGCGCAGACCGCGTGCAGGGCATCCAGGGTAGCGGCAACCTGCGCCATGGGCATCTGCCCGGGAGCACTGGTTTCGCCCACCGCAGCAAAGGTCACACAGGAGCCGTACAGCTCTCCCAGCACCCGGGTAATGGCCCCTAAGGAGCCCATGGACATGGTAATCAGCGGCGTACCGCACTCCTTTGCCCGGCAGGTGGCCTCGGCCAGATACAGCACATCTGCCGCCGTTTGGGGCATGACCGCCAGCTTCGCGAAATCCGCTCCTTCCGATGCCATGTTCACCAGGCACTCCGTCATTTCCTCCACAGGCGGCGTCCGGTCAAAATCGTGATGGGAAGCGATAACGTACACCCCTTCCCGCTGGATATGGGCGATGATCTCCTTCGGCTGCACACAGGAGGCGGCCTCCACGTCCATCAGATCCGCCGGGGACTGGCGACTGACTCTGCGCAGCCAGGCTTCGTATTCGACCCCGCCGATCTCTGCCGCACCGCCCTCTGCCGCCGTACGCAGGGTGGCTAAAAGCACCGTGGCGTGGCACAGCACCCCCAGCCGGGCCAGCACCCGGCGAACGGAGAGCACATCCTGCCATTCTCCGAAAAGATCCATGCGCCATTCCAGCATGCGGGCGCCCTGTTCCACTGCGGTCTGGGCCTGATTTAACACTTCTTTTTCTGTTTTTCCGGTCAGCGGAACGCAGACCACCGGACGGCCGCTTCCGATCCGGGTTCCTTTCATCAACATTATCGTGTCCTCTTTTGCTTTATCGCGTTAACGCGTCAATGTGCTGATTGACTTTTTGACAGAAAATAGGTACGATATTCCTTTGTGGAAATAACCCCAACGTCTTTTCGAGGCCCGGTTCTTGCGTCTGCACGGACCTGTTCTGTCTCGGTGCTGTACCAGATGACAGCGGACGACCTTTCACAGGAGTAAGATATGTCTTTAAACTATCCGGCCACCCGGCAGCTGCTCTGCCTGCTGGGGCATCCCGTGGGCCACAGTCTCTCGCCCGAAATGCACAATACGGCCATCACGGCACTGGGACTGGATTACCACTATATGGCCTATGATATCACAGAATCCCAGATTGGGGATGCAATTTCTTCCATGCGGCTGTTAAATGCCCGGGGTTTTAATCTGACCATGCCCTTAAAAACCGCCGTTCTGCCCTACTTAGACCGGCTTTCAGACAGCGGCCGGCTGACCGGCGCCGTCAACACGGTGGTCAACGAGGTTGGAAACCTGGTGGGCTACACCACCGACGGCAAGGGATGCATGGACGCCCTGCGAAATCAGGGCCTCTCCGTTTCCGGAAACCGGATGACGCTGTTAGGCGCCGGCGGTGCGGCCCGGGCCATCTTAGCCCAGGCTGCTTTAGACGGGGTGTCCCATGTCTATGTGGCAAGACGTCAAAACGCCCGCTGGGAAGAGACGGAAAAATATGCCGGAAAAATCACCGCAGAATGCGGCATGCCGGTCACCCTGGTGGATCTTGCGGACACCTCTGCCATGCAGCATGCGCTGGCAGACAGCAGCATCTTAATCAACGCCACCAACGCCGGTATGGCAGGCAGCACCCAGCCGGAGGCGACACCTTTGGCCTCCGAACTGCTTTCGCCCCACCTGTTTGTCTGCGATATCATCTATCATCCCAAGCAGACAAAGCTGCTTTTGGACGCGGCTGCAGCCGGATGCCGGACCTTAAACGGCGAAGACATGCTGCTGTATCAGGCGGCCGAAGCCTTTCGCCTGTGGACCGGACAGGAAATGCCGGTGGATCTGGTGCGGAAGCACTGTTTTTCATAAAAATCGCTGATAAAGGAGTACATCATGAGTTTTCAATACATTCGCAAAATGCCCGAACCCGAAGAAGTTCGGGAGGCCATGCCTTTAGAAAATGAATACGCAAAGCTGAAAGAAGCCCGGGACAAGGAGATTGCCGATATCCTCACCGGCAAGGACGACCGTCTGCTGGCCATCATCGGCCCCTGTTCGGCTGATAACGAAGACTCCGTCTGCGAATACGTCTCCCGCCTGGCCCCTGTGGCAGAAAAGATCAAGGATCGGGTGCTGGTGGTGCCCCGGATCTACACCAACAAGCCCCGCACCACCGGATCAGGCTACAAAGGCATCGCTTCCCAGCCGGATCCCACCAAGGCCCCGGATATGTACGAAGGTCTTCTGGCCATGCGTCATATGCAGATCCGGGCCATCAAAGAAAGCGGCCTGACCGCCGCCGACGAAATGCTTTATCCTGAAAACTGGGGATATGTGGAAGACCTGCTCTCCTACGTGGCCATCGGCGCCCGTTCCGTGGAAGATCAGCATCACCGTCTGACCGTCAGCGGCTTTGACGTGGCCAGCGGCATGAAGAATCCCACCTCTGGCGACTTCGCCGTGATGTTAAACAGCGTCTATGCCGCCCAGCACTCCCACCACTTCACCTTTGCGGGCTACGAGGTGCGCACCACGGGAAATCCCCTGGCCCACACCATCCTGCGGGGCGCGGTGAGCAAGCATGGAAACAGCGTGCAGAACTACCATTACGAAGACCTGATCCGCCTGTACAACATGTATCAGGAGATGGATCTGAAAAATCCCGCCTGCGTTATCGACTGCAACCATTCCAATTCCGGAAAGAAGTTCAAAGAGCAGATCCGCATTACCCGGGAAGTCTTAGCCAGCCGCCGCTACTCTTCGGAAATCAAATCCCTCGTCAAGGGACTGATGATCGAAAGTTATCTGGTGGAAGGCGCCCAGGCCATCAACGACCATCCGGTCTATGGCAAATCCATCACAGATCCCTGCCTGGGATGGGAGGATACGGAAGCGCTGCTGTATCAGATTGCGGAGGGGAATGTGTAACTTACAGTTTTCCCGAAAACAGCTTGGAGGCGTAGGCCAGCACAGCGGAAACGGTCTTTCCGTCCTGAATGCGGCCGGCGTAGATTTCCTCCAGAAGTTCATCTAAGGTAAACAGCCGGACATCGATTTCCTCGGCTTCGTCCAGGTGCCGGTGTCCGGTTTTTTCTGCATTCCGGGCCAGATAAACGGAAATGGCTTCGTTGCAGAAAGCCACTGTGGTACGCAGCTCCAGCAGGAATTCCAGGGGATCGCTGCGATAGCCGGTCTCCTCTTCCAGTTCCCGCTTTGCACACAGCGCCGGATCCTCATCCCTGGCATCCCGGGAGCCGGCGGGCACTTCCCAGGTATAGCGTCCCAGGGCCGGACGATACTGGCGCACCATCACCAGTTTTCCATCCTTCGTCACCGGAAGCACGCAGGCGGCGCCCATCCGGTGTTCCACCAGATCCCAGGTCTGGATGTTTCCGTCCGGAACCTTTACCTTCAGAGAAAACATATCCAGGATGGACCCCTTGTGCACCAGGTTCTTTTCGATGATCTCCAGCCCCGGCGGATCCTGTTTTGTCCAGATGTCCATAATAAAAAACTCCTTTTATATCAGGTTTTTCCTTGAGCCATACATGACAGACTCGCGAACGCATGCGTTCGCTCGTTGTCACGGCATTCGCCGTATGCCTCCTCGAAGAAAACAGCTTATGCAAACAAGTTTGCATCACTGTTTTCTTCTCGTCCGCGCATGGCTCATTGCTTCGATCGGATGGGGGAGCCTAGCTCCCCCATCCGATCCGCGCGATGCGCAC
>JAZPYY010000096.1:0-7030 GCA_045544375.1 Shuttleworthella sp. | reverse complement strand
ATCGGATATCATCCGATCCGGCCTTTATCTATGGGACCGTCGGGGCTCGAACCCGAGACCTTTCGCGTGTGAGGCGAACGCTCATCCCAGCTGAGCTACGATCCCTTTTTAGGAGTGTTTCTTTTCAGAAACTGTTCGGAGCGTGTTTACCGCCTTGCGGCGAAGTGGGATCGACGGGGATCGAACCCGTGGCCTCCCGCGTGTCAGGCGGACGCTCATCCCAGGCTGAGCTACGACCCCATGTGCACGCTCCGAAGGACATTCTACACTTTTTCTTCCTGAGAAACAACCCCCAATTTTATTTTTTTCTTCACCGGCACTTTTTGTCTGATTTTTATCGCCGATTTTAACCACAAATGTGCCTTATCATTCAGCTGCGATGCTGCCACAGGAAGGCTTTTTCCACCGCTTATTCCGCGGCCAGCTTGGCAGCAATGGCCTCGGCCTCCGCCAGCACAGCCTCAAATTTCGCCAGAGAAGCGTCCAGCGCATCCGGGGTATGCAGATCCACACCCGCATGGGCCAGTTCGTCCAAAGGCGGCTGGGAAGATCCCATGGACAGGAATTCGCGATAGCGTTTCACCGCCTGATTGTCTTCCGGATCCTTTCCTTCCGCCGCGAGACGGGCCGCCTCGGTGCGGATGCCCTCAGAAAGGGCCACAGCCGTGCAGTAGCCGGTGGCGTAGACATACACATAGAAGGGGCGGTAGAAATGGGGAATCCGCGCCCATTCATAGGCCACTTCGTCATCCATGACCAGGGCTTCGCCGAAGTAATCCTCCACCAGGCCGCGGTACAGATCGCAGAGGGTGGCCGGATCTAAGGCCGCGCCCTCTTCCGCCAGGGCGTGGGCGCGCATTTCAAATTCGGCGAACATGGTCTGCCGGTAAACGGTGCCCTTGAAGTTTTCCAGATACTGATTCAGCAGCACCAGGCGCGCCTTGGGATCCTCCGTAACGGACAGCAGATGCTCGATCAGCAGGTTTTCGTTCACAGTGGATGCCACCTCCGCCACAAAAAGGGTGTAATCCGCGTACTGGGGCGGCTGGGTGTGGGTGGAATGCCAGGTGTGCAGGGAATGGCCCATCTCATGCGCGATGGTGGACACGGAATCCAAGGTTCCGGTATAGTTGGTCAGAATGTGGGGCAGGGAATCATAGGTGCCCGCAGAGAAGGCGCCGCTGCGCTTGCCCCGGTTGGGATAGACGTCGATCCACCGGTTGGCAAAGGCTTCCCGAACGATGTCGCCGTACTCTTTGCCCAGGGGTTCCACGGCCTTTAAAACCAGTTCCTGTGCCTCTTCGTAGGTGTAACGCTTTTCATCCCCTTCCACCAGCGGGGTGTAAACATCATAATAATGAAGCTCGTCCAGACCGAGAATCTGCTTGCGCAGAGCCGCATAGCGATGCATGGCAGGCATGTGGCGGTGCACAGCCTCCACCAGGTTGTCATAAACGAAAAGGGGAATCTCGTTCATGGAAAGGGACATTTCCCGGGACGAACCATAATGCCGCACTTCGGCCTCCGCCGTGGCAGCCTTCACCGCGCCGGCATAGGTGGCCGCCAGGGTGTTGACGTGCTGACGATAGCCCTTATACAGGCTGCGGAAGGCGCTTTCCCGCAGAGCGCGGTCCTGGGACATCTGAAGCACCACATAGGAGGCGGAGCTGACTTCCGCAGGATTGCCTTCCGAATCCTTTGCGTCGTCAAACACCATATCCGCGTCCATCAGGTTTTCCGAAACCGTGGCCGGAGAGCCGATGCTCTCGGCAAAACGGGCCAGCAGGCGCTCTTCCGCCATGGACAGCACGTGGGGCTTGCGGTCAAGCATGCGCTTTACGTTGTAATGATAGGGCGCAAGAAGCGGATCCTCCGCAATGGCCGCCAGCTGCTCCTCGGGCAGAGACAGAATCTCGGGCTCGGCGAAGGAAACCGCCGTCACGAACTGCACGTATTTTGACATGGCTCGGGCATCCAGCTTCTGAGCGGCCTCGGCCCGGGTATCCTCGCACTTACGCAGGTTGGCGTAGCTGTACAGATCTTCGATGAGAAGGCCCGTCTGCACTTCCGCGTCCATGTAGTCGCGGATGTCCTTGGCGTTATTCAGCTTGCCGGCAAAAGCCGCCAGTGCGGCGATCTTTTCGTCCGCTGTGGCAAACGCCGCTTCCCAGGCTTCGTCATTCTCATACAGATCCGATAAATCCCACGTATAGCGCGGGTCCATCTCACATCGTTCCTTTAGTTCCTCTGCCATGTTTTCCTCTTTCTTTTCTCTGCTTCGATATCATCTGTCCATTTATAGATGGGGTTTTTTACGCCTCTAAAAACCGATAGATTTCACTGTAAAACTGCTGCCGCACCGGCAGGTGATCCATAAAGAATTCGTGTTTCGCGTCTAAGATGAACACCCGCTGCACGTTGGCGGCTTTTTCCGCAAAGGCGTCATGTCCCGAGGGCATGACAAAGGTGTCTTTTCCGGCCGTAAACATCAGCACCGGCAGGGTGCAGCGATCCGCTTCCTTAATGACCCGCTTTGTGGCGCGGTACGCCGCCCGGGCCCAGGCGAAGGATCCGCCGTTGGTAGTGTAATGGGAATCGCTGTTGCGCCATTCCAGCTGGTACAGATAGCGGGCTTCGGAGGCCGATGCGCAATCCGGATAATGACTTTTACCGTCAAAGGGCTTCTGTCCCGGCGCGTACTTGTTTAAGCCAAACAGGGGCGTCAGGGCCGCCATCATCTTCACCTGCCAAAGAGGCGTTCCGCCGTAATTGATTTCCATCATCGGTGCCGACAGCACCGCCTTTTTGAAAAAGCCGGGATACTGCTCTAAGAACAGGCCCGCGATGCATCCGCCCATGGAGTGGGCAAACAGGATGCAGTTCTGGGACTCCGCCTTGGGAAAGACGATTTCGCTCTGGAAGGTCTTTAAATCCTGCACGTATTCGTCAAAGGAATCCACATAGACCATATCCGGCTGGTCGTTTTTCCGGGTGGAATAGCCATAGCCGCGCTGATCGTAGAAAAAGACCGAATAGCCCATCTGGTAAAACACGTAAAGCAGCTCCAGATACTTGGCATAGAATTCACAGAAGCCGTGCACCACGGTAATGGCGCCCTTCTCCTGAGGATGAATGGCGTAATGATACCGAAGGACGGTTCCGTCCGAAACGGTCAGATCGCCGCTTTGCATGTGGATATCCTCCCAGCGGCGCACTGTGGTTTCCATCTGTTCCTTAAAATCCTCTTCGCCAAACAGCACAAGGCCTTCCGGCAGTTTCGTATTCTCCCCCATGTTTTTTCCCCTTTCAAATGAGTCAAAATGGAGTCAAAAGTGCCTGTCACTCTTGACTCATTATCCCGGGAACGGTGCCTTAAAGCTGCCATCGTCCACCCAGGTGCCTTCGATGACTTTGCGGGCCATGTCAGGATAGTTGGTGATCACGGCATCGATGCCGGCTTCGGCGCACATGCGGACATAGGTCGGATCGTTGACGGTCCAGACATGCAGCGCCAGTCCCAGTTTTTTGCATTCTGCCAGGAATACCGGATCCTGAACCAGGTAGATGGCCGGATGCAGAGCGTCGGCGCCGTAGCGCTTTCCGTAGGTCGGAATGTCTAAGAAGCCGTCAGCGTACAGGAAGCCGACTTTGGCGTCCGGGGCATATTCCCGCACTTTTAACGCGGATGCGTGATTAAAGGAGGAATAGATGACCCGGTCTTCCATCCCGTATTCCTTTGCCATGGCGGTCACTTTTTCTTCGATGCCGGGATAGGGCCAGATGCCGGTTTTCAGTTCGATGTTGATGGTTTTGTCCGTGGGTGCAAACAGCGCGAACACTTCTTCCATGGTGGGAATGGGCTGGGGGCCGTATTCCGGAAACTGCTGATTGAAATCCAGCCGGCGAAGTTCTTCCAGGGTGTAATCCCGGGCCCATCCGGTTCCGTTACTGGTGCGGTTGAGCCACTCGTCGTGAAGTACAATCACCTGCTGATCCTTGGTCAGCTGCACGTCCAGTTCGATGCCGTCCGCGCCCAGGTCGATGGCCTTCTGAAAAGAGACCAGTGTGTTTTCCGGCGCGTATCCGCTTGCACCGCGGTGCGCCCAGATTTTCGGCTGTGCCATTTTTATCCTTTCCCCGGCTCCGGGGGATTCTTCCACCGGCCGGTTCCATCATAAATGCTTACAAGCGGCCGTTTTCAAAACGGCCGCGGGTTACCTGTTAAATCACAAATACCGTTACTCCGAGACCGCTTCCGTCCAGTATTCCTGGCCGTAGCAGTCCACGATTTTAAACATCGCCAGTGCCTCGCCGTCCCCTAAATCCTCATTGGTTAAGGTAAAGCTTTCCAGTCCGCCTTCCACGGTGATGGGCGAGCCGATCTTGAAGGTATCCTCGTAGTTTCCTTCGTAATCGTAACCGTCGCAGATCAGTTCGATGACGTCGCCGTCTTCCAGTTCCGTCAGGTTCTTGGGCGCGGTTAAGGTTTCTCCGGCCCGGTAGTCGTAGGTCACGCCTGCCACATATCCTGCTTCGTTGGCGGAATCAAAGACCACCAAAAGGTTTGCGTAATCTCCGTTTAACAGCACCGGAATGCGGCCGGTGATGGTGTAGTCGTCTTCCGTTCCCGTGGTGGAAATGTGGTAGTAAGCGGCGATCTGTCCGTTTAAGGCAAGCCAGCTGTGATCCGAGGGAGCCAGCAGGTTGCCCGCGTCATCGTAGTTAAAGACCGTATCCAGGCCCAGATCCAGCCAGCCCTGCCCGTCGTCAAAGAAGATGGACAGTTCCATATCGGAAATCATATTCCAGTCTTCGTCTGTCAGCGCCAGCACCTGGGATCCGTCCGCCCCTTCCTGCCAGCGCAGGTGGTCGGTGTTTAACATGTGGTTGGCCAGATAGGTCGCTGCCGCCGCCGGATCCAGTCCTTCCTGCAGGAACTGGGTGTTGGAACGGTCCAGTCCGCTGATCATGGAGAAATCCGATCCCAGGAAGTCGTTTAACATGGAATACAGCATCTCTTCGCTGCTGCCGTAGGAGCCGGAGGTGACATCCATCAGGCTGTTGGCACCGGAGCCGGAGCCGTAGGAGCCGCCGAAGAGGCTGTACAGCTGGGAGAAATCACTGTAGGATCCGCCGGAAACCGCCTGGCCGCTGACCCCAAGTGAAGCAAACTGCTGGATACAGCGGGTGTAGTTTTCATCCATGCCGATCTGGCGGTATTCCCGGACCATGCTGTCCACGCTGCCGACGCTCTTGTAGGGGAAGTAGGCGGACAGGCCGTAGGAATTAGCCATATTGGAGGCGGCGCGATTGTACTTCACGGCGGAAAGCAGGGTGTCCGCTAAGGCATTGCTGCTTTCGGTGTTGATATTCCGGGCCAGATGCACCAGATCGATCTGGTCGATGCGGGTGGAAGCCGCGAATTCACGGGTATTGGCCCGGGCATCCGACACGACGCGGTAATTGTCTTCCGTAATCAGCGCCGAGGTTTCCTGAGAGAAAGCCGCGATCTTTTCCGGAACGGTTTTTTCCAGTTCAGCCAGGTCGATCACCGAAAGGGTGGAGGGCTGTCCGGGACAGGTGCGGGCACAGGTATCCGCAAAGGAATCCACGATATTGCGGCCTAAGGTTAAGGTATCCATGCCGGGATTGGCAGCTAAGGCCGTCAGCCAGTCGGTGTAATACCAGCCCACGCCGGGCTCCGTCTCTTCGGAAGCCACCAGGTAGTCGCCGTACTGGGATGCCACCAGGGCATTTTCCACCGTGGCCATCAGGCAGGTGTCAAAACCGATCATGTCGAAGGTGACGCCGCCGTCCTTTAAGGCCTTGTTGATGCCGGACAGAGTCATGCTGCCGGCTTTTGGATTCTTTTCGTCGTAGCCGTAGCCGGAATTGGATCCGCCGCCGTGATCCCAGAAGATCAGTTCATAGCGGTTGGCCGGATAGTGCTCGGCACCGTAGCGGATAAAGGAACTTAAGGTATCGGGGCTGACCATGGCACCGGTGCCGCAGTCGTCCTGTTCCACCATGAGGGCCGCTTCGCTGGAATTGTCGCTTTTCGCAATCCGGTAGATCTGGTTTCTGGCGCTGCTGACGATGTTGTTTCGCCACTGCAGGCAGCCGCCGGTGTAGATCAGCACGTTCACCTGATCCGTGTCAAAGCGGGCCGCCAGCATCTCCTGGATGTCCCGGGTGGCCATGCCGCTTTTGGATTCCAGATCGGTACCGCACATGTACACCATGATGGTGACCTGATCCGTTCCGTCTCCCTTGATGGTGGTGCGCTTGCTGCGGGCTAAGGAAGAAACGTCGGTGCGTAAGACACCGTTGTTGGATTCACCGTTTTTCCAGCCGGCACTGCTGCCGTAACCGGAAGAGGCGTATCCGCCCTGGGAGGAAGATCCCACAGAGAAATTGCCCCCGGAGGTGCTGGAGCTTCCAAGGGTGCCCAGCAAAGCGTCGCTTAAGGAATCGCCGCCGGAGGTCTGGGAACCGCCGGTGAGCATATCAGCCCCCATCAGATCCGAAAAATTACCGCCCCGGCAGGCAAAAAAGATGATTCCCAGAACGATGACTAAGGTCAGCAGTCCGCCGCCCCGGCCTCCCCGCATGGGCAGGTTTCTGCGAGGCCCCGAACCGCCGCTTCCGGAACTTCCGGGCCGCGGGCCGCTGCCCATGGGACGTCCGCCGCCCCCCACCGGCCCGCCGGTTCCCGCACTGCCTCTGCGGTGCACACCGCCGCTGCCGCTGCCGCTCGTTGTTTTTCTTCCAATCGGTCTGTTGGCCATAAAGATCTCCTATCTTGCACCCTATGCGAAAATCATGTACAATCAGTGCTGTTTAAAACCCCTGTAAACAGGGTGTTTTTGCGGATATGGCGGAATTGGCAGACGCGCCGGATTTAGGTTCCGGTGTTGCAAGACGTAGGGGTTCAAATCCCCTTATCCGCAGGAAGTCGGATCGTAGCCATGTCGTTCTGTGGGCCAAGGAGTTGATCATTTGGTTTGTCTTCCTAAGACCGCTTGGCCCC
>JAZPYY010000095.1:0-3476 GCA_045544375.1 Shuttleworthella sp. | reverse complement strand
CCTGTCGGAGGCCAAGGCCGGCCGGCGCGATCTGCATCTTACCGCCACCACCGACGGCGCCGCTGCCTACCGCAACGCGGCTTTCGTCATCGTGGCCGCCCCCACCAACTACGATCCGAAACAGAACTTCTTTGACTGCTCCGCCGTAGAGGCTGTCATCCGGCTGGTGGAAGAAAGCACGGCGCATCGCGCAAAGCGGCCTGCCATCGTCATCAAGTCCACCATTCCCGTGGGTTACACGGCCCACGTCTCTGAAAAGCTGGGAATGAACAACATCATCTTCAGCCCGGAATTCCTGCGGGAATCCAAGGCGCTTTACGACAACCTCTATCCCTCCCGGATCATCGTCGGCCGTTCGGAAGAAAACGACGCCGCAGCCCGCACCTTTGCCGCACTGCTGCAGCAGGGCGCCATCAAGCGCCCCATCGACACCCTGTTTATGGGAACCACGGAAGCCGAAGCCGTCAAACTCTTTGCCAACACCTACCTGGCCCTTCGCGTTTCCTATTTTAATGAGCTGGATACCTACGCCGAAATCAAGCACTTAGACACCGCATCCATCATCCGGGGTGTGTGCCTCGATCCCCGGGTGGGCGACTACTACAACAATCCCTCCTTCGGCTACGGCGGCTACTGCCTGCCCAAGGACACCAAGCAGCTTCTGGCCAATTATCAGGACGTGCCCGAAAACCTGATCCAGGCCATCGTGGAAAGCAACCGCACCCGCAAGGACTTCATCGCAGACCGGGTCTTAGAGATGGCCGGCGCCTACGGCAACAGCGCCGCCTATTCCACGGAAGAAGAACAGCGCCAGCAGGACGTGGTCGTGGGCGTCTACCGTCTGACCATGAAATCCAACTCCGACAACTTCCGCCAGTCCTCCATTCAGGGCGTCATGAAGCGGATCAAGGCCAAGGGTGCCGCCGTGGTGATCTACGAGCCCACCTTAGAGGACGGATCCACCTTCTTCGGCAGCCGGGTGGTCAACGATCTGAAGCAGTTCAAGAGCATGTGCGGATGCATCATCGCCAACCGCTTCGATCCCTGCCTGGCCGACGTGGAGGACAAGGTTTACACCCGGGACCTGTTCCGCAGAGACTGATCCGGCCGAAAATCTGCCGCGGACAGAGTCCTCATTCCATGATTCAAACGATCGGATGGGCAGGCTATGCCGCCAATCCGATCTGCGCGATACGCACATCTCGCGCCATCCTCCCGCGGCAGTGGTTATTACTGCTTTACAATAGGAGAAAACACACAATGCGCTGTGAAGAACGTTTTTCTGAAATCTATCAGGGCAGTCCGGCCGCCGTGGCCTTTGCCCCCTACCGCATCTGCCCCATCGGCGCCCATTCCGACCACAACCTGGGCAAAATCACCGGTTTTGCCATTGACAAGGGCATTCACATCGCTTATCGTCCCAAACAAAACGGCGTGGTGGAAGTCGTCAGCCTGCAGTTTCCCAAGCGTGCCCAGTGGCACGTCAGCTCCGTGCCCAGGCAGAAGGAAAACGACTGGGCAGACTACCTGCGGGGCGCCACCTGGGCGCTGGCGAAAATCCGTCCCCTGCAGGTGGGATTAAGCGGCGTCATCGAAGGAACCCTGCCCATCGGCGGTCTTTCTTCCTCCGCTGCCGTCATTCTCGCCTTTCTTTCGGCCCTCTGCCGGGTCAACGGCATTCGGCTGTCGGAACAGGAAATGATCGAAACCGCCCTGGACGCCGAGCTAAACTATGTAGGGGTATCCGTGGGCAAACTGGATCAGAGCTGCGAAATGCTCTCCAAAAAGGATCACCTGCTCTATCTGGACACCAAAGATGACAGTTACGAGCTGATTCCCACCAGCCCCCAGATGAAGCCCTATAAGATCGCCATTTTCTTCAGCGGTCTCGAGCACTCCCTGGCCGGTTCCAAGTACAACATGCGGGTGGACGAACTGCGGTCCGGGGTATACGCCCTGCAGGCCTATGCAGGCATGGAATACGGAAAATTCAAGGACGCCAACGCCCGCAATGTTCCCCTTGAAGTCTATCAGGAGTACAAAGACCGTCTCCCCCTGCCCTGGGCGAAACGGTGCGAACACTGGTACACCGAATTTCAGCGGGTGGAAGCCGGTGCCGAAGCCTGGCGGCGGGGCGACATCGAAGCCTTTGGCGCCTTAAGCTTTGCCTCCGGCGAAAGCAGCATCAAAAACTGGGAATCCGGCGCACCCGAACAGATCCGCCTGTATGAAATCATGCGCCAAACCCCGGGCATTTACGGCGGACGCTTCTCCGGAGCCGGCTTCAAAGGCTGCTGCATGGCGCTGATCGATCCTGCATACGAAGAAAGCATCACCCGCAGCGTTACAGAAGCCTACCTGCACGACTTCCCCCATCTGGAGGGCAAATACTCGGTGCACATGTGTGAAAGCGCCGACGGCATCAATTCCCAAGGAGACTGATTATGAAGTGTCTGATTCTGGCGGCCGGCTACGCCACCCGCCTCTACCCCCTGACCGAAAACTTCCCGAAGCCGCTGTTAAAAGTGGGCGAGAAAACCATCCTGGACTGGCTTTTAGACGACATCGACGGCGCCGGTCTGGTGGACGGCTACATCGTGGTCTCCAACCACAAATTCGCGCCCCACTTTGAAGCCTGGGCCAATGCCCACCGTCTGCCCATCACGGTGGTGGACGACGGAACTTCCACCAACGAAACCCGGCTGGGAGCCGTCTGCGATATCCAGTTCGCCATCGACCGCCTCGGCCTGGACGATGATCTTCTGATCATCGCCGGGGACAACGTCTTAGACTTCTCCCTGACCCACTTTATCCGCTACGCCAGGGAAAAAGGCACCTCCTGCACCATGCGCTACTATGAAGAAAACGAAGCCCGGCTGCAGAAGGCCGGTGTATCCGAAGTGGGCGCAGACGACGTGCTGCTCTCCTTTGAAGAAAAGCCCGCTGCTCCCCGCTCTCACTGGTGCACCCCTCCCTTCTATTTCTACCGGGCTGAAGAAGTGCGGCACATCAAGGATGCCATCGCCGACGGCTGCGGCACGGATGCCCCGGGCTCCCTCATCGCCTGGATGTGCGCCCACACCACTCTTCACAGCATGGAAATGCCCGGCAGCCGCTATGATATCGGAAATCTGGAAAGCTACGAACAGGTGCAGAAAACCTATCGGGGGATTGTAAAATGAGCAAGACAAACATCGATCTGAACGGCAAAACCATCCTTGTCACCGGCTCGCCCGGCTTCATCGGCGCAAATCTGGTGCTGCGTCTGTTAAAGGAAATGACCGGCGGAACCATCGTAAGCTTAGACAACATGAACGACTACTACGATCCGGCCTTAAAAGAGTACCGGCTTGGTCTCATCGAAGCGGCGGCGGAAAAAGCGCCGGCGAAGCACGTCTTTATCCGGGGCAGCATCGCCGACAAGGCCCTGGTGGATCAGGTGTTTGCCGACTATCACCCCGCTGTGGTGGTAAACC